>CACHSH010000004.1 GCA_902582475.1 uncultured Pelagibacteraceae bacterium
TTCTTAACATAGTTATACAAACTATAATTAATGGAATACGAGATCAAAAAAGTATAGAACTAAGAAATTTTGGAAGATTCTCGCAAAAAAGAATTAGAGCTAGATTAAATGCTAGAAATCCGCGAACCGGTGAAACTATTAGAACATTAGAAAAAAAATCAATATCATTCAAAATGTCAAAAGAATTGACGAATAAAATTAACAAAAAAGAAAGTAAAATAAATTGAAAAAAAATATTTTTGTGGCTCTAGATTTTAATTCATTGGACAAAGCTGTTGATACGGTCAGCATGATCAAAGATGAAATTGCAGGTGTAAAGATTGGCACAGAACTTTATGCTATTTGTGGCAATAATGGCTTAACAAAATTTAAAGAACTTGGTTTAGAAATATTTCTAGATTTAAAGCTTCATGATATTCCAAATCAGGTGAAAAAGACTGTGGCTGCAGTAAAATCTTTTGATAAAGTAAAATACTTAACCGTCCATACTAGCGGTAATTATGAAATGTTAAAGGCCGCTCAGGAGTCGGCTGGCTCTATAGAATTGCTTGGGGTAACAGTGTTGACTTCTCAATCAAATCTTGAGGGCGTAGGTGTAAAAAATTCTGTAGAAAATCAAATTAAACTTTTAGTAAATTTAGCAATCAAATCCAATATTTCTGGTGTTATAGCGTCTGCACAGGACATTTCACTTATAAGATCTCTATCAAAAGAACTTAAGATATTTTGTCCTGGGATCAGGAGTGGAGAAGATAAACAGGACCAAAAAAGAGTAATGAGTTATGCAGATTTCTCAAAAAAAGCTGATGATAAATGTTTTGCAGTAATAGGAAGACCTATTATTGAAGGCGACCCTGTTCAAAACATTAAAAAAATTATACAGTCTATTAAATAGTAAATTAAATCATATTTTAGAATGAAAATTAAAAAAGGAATACCCTTAATTGATCAACATGACAAATTGGGCTTCTATGGTGGGAAGTTTGGAGGAAACTATGTGGCTGAAACACTAAAAAAACCTATAGATGATTTAACGAAATTATTTGAAAAATCCAGAAATGATAAAAGTTTTTTAAAAGAAAGAGATGATTTATACGATAATTATGTCGGAAAACCAACTAGGTTTATAAAGTTAGAAAACCTTTCAGACCATTTGGGTGGCGCACAAATT
The DNA here is from genome assembly GCA_902582475.1 of uncultured Pelagibacteraceae bacterium. GTDB lineage: Bacteria > Pseudomonadota > Alphaproteobacteria > Pelagibacterales > Pelagibacteraceae > Anoxypelagibacter. The sequence continues at coordinate 1,172 of CACHSH010000004.1, forward strand.
TATGCCAAGGTCGTTTCTGACGCAAATGGTGGGGCCCATAAAATATATAATGCTATTACTCACGCAATGTTATGTAAAAAAGCAAATAAGAAATATATCTGCACTGATACGGGGGCTGGTTATAACGGAAAAATGTTTTCTATGGTTGCAAAAAAATTTGGTCTTGGGTGCAAAGTATTTATGGGTACTAGAGATATTGAAAGACAAAAACCTAATTGTGATGCTATAAGAAAAAACGGAGCAGAAATTATTCCTGTGAATTCTGGAAGTAAAACTTTAGTTGATGCTGTTAGTGAATGTATTAGGTATTGGGTATCTAATTGCGATAAAGTTCACATGGGAATTGGTAGTTTGGTTGGGCCAAACATTTTTATAAAAATTTGTGGATGGAGCACAGCTCAAATTTCTAGAGAACTTAAGGTCCAGTTAGAGGAAGAGTTTGGAGAGATACCAAATAAACTAAAGTTAATAAATTGTGTAGGTGGTGGATCAAGCGCATATGGTTTTTGGAGCGAATTTTTTGATTATAATAAAAAAGAGGTAGAGCTTATAGGGGTTGAGGCAGGTGGCCCAAAAAAAAGTAAACTTCACGCTGCTCCTTTGAGCAAAAATTCTAAAATTGCAATTCTTCATGGAGCCGCCGCATATTGTGTGCAAGATGATGATGGACAAATTGATGAAACAGAAAGTTGTAGCTCGGGGTTAGATTATCCAAGTTGCTCACCAATTCATTGTTTTTTAAAAGATGTTGGTAGAGCAAGATATACTTTTGCAACTGATGAGGAAGCCTTTTCTGCTTATAAACTAGTTACTGAGCTTGAAGATATTTCTCCAAGTCTAGAGCCAGCACATGCTTTTGCAGAAGCAATTAAAATTGCACCAAAACTCAATGAATCAAACATTTTAGTGGTGGATAGTTGTGGGGACAGTTTAAAAGACAAAGATATTATTAAAAAAAAATTAGGTAGTTATTTAAGATGATATCCAAAATCAGCTCAGCTTTTAAGAAGTGTAAAAAAGAAAATAGGCCAGCACTTTTAACTTATACAGTAGCTGGTGATAATTCTAAAAAAAAATCATTGGAGATTTTAAAATCTATATCTTTTTACGCAGATATATTAGAAGTTGGATTTCCTCATAATGCTCCTACTGCAGATGGTCATCAAATTCAGAATAGTTCTTTTAGAGCTTTAAAAGGTGGGATTAAAATTAAAGATGTTTTTCAAATAGTTAAAAATTATAAGAAAAGTAAAGATGCAAAGCCATGTATATTAATGGGCTACTATCAAATGGTATATAAATATGGAGAAAGAAAATTCGTTAAAAAATGTAAACAAGTCGGTGTAAATGGATTAATAATTGTTGATCTTCCATGGCCTGATAATAAGGAATTTTCACAATTGTGTAAAAGAAATTCAATAACTTTTGTTCAATTGCTTTCTCCAACGACATCTAGGGAAAGAATGAAAAAGATTATAGCAAGTTCCCACGATATGATTTATTATATCAGTATGTTGTCAACTACTGGTGGAAAATTGAAAGTCTCTCCCAAGAAAATCTTGCAAAACTATTATAAAATTAAGAAAATTAATAAAACAAAAAATATAGTGATCGGCTTCGGAATAACCAATAAAAATATTGCCTCCTTTAAAAAAGCTGATGGTTTAGTGGTTGGTAGTGCATTATGTAAGGAAATTGAGAACTCAATAAAGAACCGCCAAAATCCTGTCATAAAATTGAATAGAATGGTAAAAAACTTAAGTATGAAAATAAGATGAATTGGATTACAAAATTTATAAAACCAAAAATAAAGTCACTTTTTAAAAAGAAATTATCTGATAACAATGAAGCTTTGTGGATATCTTGCGAATGTAAAAATCTTGTTTATAAAGACGAACTATATAATAATTTAAGCGTATGTCCTTCTTGTGGTTTCCATCATAAATTAACAAGCGAAGAGAGATTTAAAATTTTTTTTGATAATAAAAAATTTGAAATTTTGGAAACTCCATTGCCGAAAGATGACCCTTTGAAATTTCCAAAATATTCTGAAAAGTTAAAACAATCTAGGGAAAAAACAAAACAGACAGATGCAATATTAATTGCTGATGGTAATTTGGATGGTATTCGTATTACAGTAGGAGCACAAAATTTTAATTTTATTGGTGGAGCTGTCGGTGCTGCATCCGGTGAAGCATTTATTCATGGAATTCAACACGCAATAAATAATAAAACACCATTTATATTCTTTAGTTGTTCGGGGGGTCAAAAAATGCAGGAGGGCGCGATAGCTTTAATGCAAATGACTAGAACAGTATTGGCCGTCAATGAACTTAAAAAAAATAGTTTACCTTATGTAGTGGTTATGACAAACCCAACTACTGGTGGAGTCTCAGCAAGTTTTGCAATGTTAGGTGACATCTTAATTGGTGAACCTAAATCAGTTATTGCATTTGCGGGTCGAAGAGTAATTCAGAATACTGTAAAAGAGGATCTGCCAGAAGATTTTCAAACTGCAGAATTCGTTAAAGACCACGGGGGAATTGATCTTGTTGTTGAAAGAAAGTATATGAGATCTACAATATCTACTTTATTATCAATTTTATTGAAGAAAAAAGAAGTTCAGAATATATCAGAGGTTAATGAGGAAAGCAGCATCAGCGAAACTTTACAAAAAACTTCAAAAGCAGTATAGCCGTCGTATAAATTTAGACCTCAAAAGAATAAAGCAAGTTTTAAAGAAATTAAATAATCCTGAAAATCAACTTGAAAATGTAATTAATATAATTGGTAGCGATGGCAAAAATAGTGTTTTAACTTCTTTAAAATATTTTCTTGAAGCAAATAGGCAAAAGGTAAATGCTTTTACAAGCCCTCATTTGTATAACGTTCAACATAGATTTTGGTTAGGAAACAGATTTATTTCTATTAATGAAATTAAAAAGTATAAAAAAAATATTGAACAAGCAGGGTTTAAACTAACTTTATTTGAATTGCTCACTTGTATTTATATTTTAGCAGCATACGAAACCGACCCTGATTCATACAATCTTATCGAGAGTGGCTTACTATTTAAAAAAGATAGTACAAATTTATGGTCTAGCCCTTTAGCTCAAGTTGTAACAAACATTAATTACCAACATCAAGAATGGGTTCGTCCAAAAACAATTACTGAAATTTGTAAACAAAAAGTTGGATACCTAAGTCAAAACACTAGAATTTATATTGGAAAGCAAAATTCCAGAACTTCTAAAATAATTCAAAATATTTTAAAAAAAAATCCAAGCGAAAAGATAGTTTACGGGTCTTGGAAAATTATAAAAAAAAACAAGAAAAAATATTATAAAGACCATAAAAACCTGATTTACTTAAATTCGAAATATATTAATTCTGATGGTTTGTGGGAAAATGTTGGTTTAGCTATAAAATTAGCTCTAGATTTAGGAATAGATATTAAAATAATTGAGAGAACTATTCCAAAAATACAATTTGAGGGCCGTGTTCAATTTATACAGGGTAAGCTTTCAAAAAATCTTAGAAATACAAAGATTCTTGTAGATGGATGTCACAGTTACGAGTCTACTAAAAATTTAGCCAGATATTTGAGAAAATTTAAAATACCTGTTTACGCTATTTGGGGAAGCCTTAAAAATAAAAATCCAAATTTGCTAATTAAAAACTTCAAAGGAATATTTAAAAAAATTATTACTATTAAGATTCCTAATGAACCTAGTGCAATGAGCTCTCTTGAACTTAGAAGAGTAGCTGAGAAAAATGGTTTTAAGTCAATAGAGTCAAAAAGTATAAAAGATTCTATAAAAAAAATTACTGGCAAAGAAAGGAAAATAATTGTTATATTTGGTAGTCTCTACCTTGTAGGACATGCATTAAGTTTAAATTAAATATTTTCTTTTATCCAAGAAACAATATTTGATTTAGTAGTGGCACCAACTTTAGTTGCTTTAAGTTCTCCAGCTTTAAATAAAAGCATTGTTGGAATTCCTCTAATTCCATATTTTGTTGGAGTATTTGGTTCCTGATCAATATTGTGTTTAGCAATCACAACTTCATTTGACATCTCGTTAGAGATTTCTTCTAAGATTGGACCAATTTGTTTACATGGACCGCACCATTCTGCCCAAAAATCTACTATGGTTGGCTTTTGTGATTTAATAACATCTAAATCGAAACTTTCATCTGTTACTTTTTTTGTAGCCATAAAATTATAGTTAAGGTTTTTTTTTTAAATGTCAACTAGGCACGGGAGTAAGATTTTTCTAATTCTTCAACGTATACGTTAATGTCTTCTAACATTTTAAGTTTGTTAGTTTCTTTGCTTTTTTCAAACTTTGCTCTTAAATCATCAATCTCTTTATAAGTTCTTGGAATTGTATTCCATTTCTTAACGTCAGTGGTAGATAAAACTCTTTTTATAATTGTTCCATGAATTTCATCATAATCTTCCTTGGGTAAAAGATCAGGCTTTTCTTGATATATTAATTTTTTTCCAAAATAATGAAATCTTTTATCCTTGAATTTTTCTAAATACGAAAGCTTTTTATCCCAATCTGCTTCATGAAAACCTGACAAAATTTTATTATCCTCTGCCGGAGGAAAATTGTATAAACTTTCTTCCTCACAAATATCTTCTTGTGATTGGGTTTCCGCTTTTTCTTGAGCCTCATCCCTCAAAATCAACTCTACCTTTTCTGAAAATTTTTTATTTTTTCTTACTATATCTGCTCTTTCTCTTAATTTATTGATACCTATCATCTTATACTCTTCAAAATGATCCACATAAGAAGGGTTCATTACAATGGGGTGTTTATTGTGGCGGCATGTTCTTAATACCTTTGGGGATTTTTTAATTTCTTCTTTTAAAACTTGAATTGGCATATTCATATAAATATTTGGATCATGTTTTAAATCAAATGTTTTTGGCCATTGGTAAATTGGATGTTGACAAACAAAAGTTTGAACAAAAGGAACGACTTTCCCATAGTAAAATTCATTAGTACAAAAAAGCTTTTCATTTTTAATTATTTTTAAACTTTCTTCTTTATTTGAGGTCAAAAGGCTGCTGTCCCAAACACTTGGGGCTTTCTTTTTTATTATCTTTGCTATAGCTAATGTTGCTCCACAGTCTCCTATTGCTGTATGAGCCACATGTTTAATTCCATTTAGAGGGGCCATTGTATCAAGTTTGTACTCTAAATTACCTTTTTTATTTATAGCGTTTTTTAAAGTATTCGGATAATAAAGATTTGCTGCCCTAGCTAAATTAAGTAAATCACCTTCTTTGTTACCATTTGTTGTGGATGAAAAAGGATAATGTAAATTTTGAAATAAAGTATTTCTAAAAAAAATCTGATCAAACTCAATATTATTCCACCCAATATATGTAACTTTCCCCCAGCTTTTTAATTTTTCAACAAACTGTTTTACCATTTGATAATGAGAAAGATTAGTTTCTTTCAATTTTTTTGGGGTAGTATTACTTACAATTAAAGACATAGCCTCTGGAATAATTCCTGGTGATAGTCTACACCTAGCCTCAAACTTATCTAACTCATTCAATTGGTCGTCCACCAGAATAGCGCCCACCTCAATAATTTGACCCCATTGTTTATTGGATGAACTTGTTTCGAAATCGTAAAATACAAAGTTTGACATTTAGGAAGTATTCTTACTTAAAGGCTTTAATTTTATCAGAATTTTGTTCGACTGTCTCTTTTACTGTTTCGGGATCTTTAATGTTATTAAGAGTATTCATTATAGATCTGGCATCTCTTCCAAAACTATCGGTTGAAGTCATGGCCTGCTCTAATTTTTTTCTCAAATCAATAATCCCATCAAAATGCTTTTCAAATCTTCTAGATATAAGTTTTAGATCACTATAAATCTGAGTTGCGTGTTTCTGAACTTTAAGTGTTTGAAATCCTAAATGATAAGACTGCAAGAGTGCTGATAAAGTGTTGGGTCCTGCAATAGTAATTTTATATTTTGTTCTAAGTTCCTCTAGTAAAAGTTCTTTTGTCTTTGGATCACGGTAGCTTGAAAGTTCTGCAAACAATCCTTCTGTAGGTGCATACACAATTGCAAAGTCTGTTGTTTTAGGTGGAGCAATATATTTTGAACTCACAGCTTTAGCCTTATTTCTAAAAGCGGAGGCCAGATCTTTTCTAGCTTGAGCTAAGGCTTCTTTATCTTTGGCTTGGTAAGCATTATCTATCTCTTTAAATTTTTCAATTGGCCAATGACTGTCAACAGGAACAAGAACGTCTTGAAGTTTAATTGCAAATTCAACTGTGTCACCAGTTTCATCAGGCTTCATTTTTACGTTTTCAATAAATTGGGTTGCAGGTAATAAATCTTTTAAAAGTGAGGCTAAAGAAAATTCTGCAAGAACACCATATTGTTTTACTCCAGCAAGAATTCGACTAAAATTATCTTGGCTTTTATTCAGGGATTCGACTTGTTTATTAAACACTCCCACTTTCTCATCTACCCTCGTTAAGGCACCTGACATGTCTTTTGCTATATCCTTTGACATGCTTCCAAAAGACTGACTAAAAGTATCTTTAAAAGAATTGAATTCATTTTTAAAAGCTTGTGTCGGATCCTCAGTTTTTTGTTGTTTGTTACGAACTAAGAAGAATACCACTAGAATATTTAAGACTAGCAAAACAACTATAAGTGTAATTAGTATTGTATCCATTCGTTTATATATACGGTGTATTTGCTAAATTACAAATTTTAATTTAAACAATGTAATTCATGAGATTTTTTGCATATTTTTTATCTGTTCTATTTATTTTTACAACTGTCAATTCAAAAGAATTCCGAATCGATTTTAGTGACAAAGGTATGAAGCTTCTTAAAAAAAGAGGTTTTGGAAATAAAACTAATTATAGCAATGGTAAAGATGAAAAAGGTTGGTATTTAAAGGCTGAGGCTGACGGAACAGCAACGGGTCTTGGTATGGAAATTGATAAAGAACTTCTTAATGAAATGCCTTTTTTAAATATTACTTTTAAGATTGAAAAAGATTTTACAAATATTGATCAAAAAACAAAGGATGGACACGATTGGGCTGCCAGAATTATGGTAGGTCATGGAAAAAAAATTGGTGCTAAATTAGTAAGCTTAGCTCACTCGTCGTTTTTGGAAGAGGGTTTTCTTCAACAAAGTCCTTGGACAAAAGGAAGCAGAGATTATGTAATATCAAATGATAAGAGTGGTGAATGGCATACTCGAAAAGTAAATGTTAAGGAATTACTTGAAAAAACTCATGGAATTTCTTTTACTAACTTTATTGCTATTTTTTCAGACTCAAATAACTCAAAGCAAAAAATTATTGCATATTATAGGGATATCTATTTTAGTAGTGAGTAATGAATATAAAAGTAGAGCCGTTTAAAAACAATATTGGTGCTTCAATTTCTTGTGATCTCAAATCTATAAAACCAAAAACAATTAACCAAATCAAAGAAGCTCTTAATAATTATGGTTTTGTTTGTTTCAGGGACCAAAATTTAGAGCCAAGTGAGTATTTAAAATTTGCCCAAGAGCTAGGTAAAATTAAAGAATATCCAATGTTAAAAGATTTAGAAAACCATAAAGGTATTACTGTTGTAGAAAGAAAAGAGAACGATAAAGGAAAATCTTACGGAGAAGGATGGCATACAGATAGTAGTTATTTGAGCAAAACTCCTAAATATACATGTCTTATGGGGAAAATAGTTAAGAAAGACCAAGGTCAAACTCTTTTTGCTTCCCAGTTAGCATCCTACGAAGCATTAGATCAAAAAACTAAAGATAAAATTGAAAATCTTGTAGGTGTTTTTAGTTCAGCAGGACCAATATCAGTTACTAGACTTGAGCGAGAAGCTGAGAGAGGAACAGGAAAGTCAAAAGATTTTTTAGCTGAACACTCAATTGTAAAAAAAGTTGGTAGTAAAAAAGCACTTTATTTAAGTCCTGGTCATACAATTGCCATAAAAAATCTCAGTGAAGAGGAGTCTAAAAATCTCCTTAAGTTTTTATTCAACCATCAAACGAAAAAAGAGTTTCAAACTAGCTTTTTCTGGGAAAAAAACACAATTGTTATTTGGGATAATCACTCAGTCATACATTCAGCCACACCTTTTCAAGGCAGAAGAATGATGCACAGAATTATTCTGGACGCATAAAAAAAACAAAATTCAGCCCCTCTTGAAACAAAAAGTTTAATTATTTTCATTTTATGAAAAATATAATTATCATTTTAACGTGTGCATTATTCCTTGCAAACTGTAGTAACCGTTATGTTCTTGGTACTAAATGTACTAGTCCAGATAAATCAACTGGTGCCTATGAAAAATCATTCATTTGGTCTGTTGACAGAACTATGAGTGATGATGCCTTTGGAAAAAGAATTTCTAAACAAAACTGTCCTAAGATAGCTAAAAAATCTTAATTTTAGGAACACTTTAGAAAATATGATAACCATTGGTCTTGTACTGCTTGGTATTGCCGCACTATTGGTGTCTTTTTTAATCGTGAACTTTGATTCTAAAAACGATAAAAAAGACACCGAATGATAAAATATTTCCTATTTATACTTTTCATTTTTTCTTTTAATAGTTTAAGTGCGATGGACAAAAAACCATATCATCATATTTATAAGGACGGAAAATTATATGCTTTTAGAAATCTTGAAGGTGGCCCTAAAAGAGATCCAAATTTTAAATGGGATTGGAAAGTTTTTAGAGAGGAAAAAAAGAAACTTAAGATCGATTATCCACCTGAACATGTAATAGATAAAAAAATAGTTTTAAAAAATCTTGAAAAACATAAATCTGATTCATATGTGATGTGGCTTGACCACGCGAGCTTTATAATTAAGCTTGGGGACACTACAATTATTACTGATCCTGTTTTTGAAAAAAATTATGGACCTATGATATTTGGTCCCAAAAAATTTATAGATTCTCCGTTAACCCTTAAAGAAATTCCTAAAATAAATTTATTTTTACTAACTCATAATCATTATGATCACATGAGTATTCGTACTATAAAAAACTTTCCTTACAAGAATGCTAAAGTCCTTGCACCTCTTAAACTTGGAAAATATTTTACAAGGAATGGGTATAAAAAAGATACTGTTAAAGAAATGGATTGGTTTGATAAAATCAAAATTAATGACGAGATCACAGTGACGATGCTTCCAAGCCAACATTGGTCCAAAAGATGGGTTTGGGGAGATGGAAATACAAATAGAAGTCTTTGGGGAAGTTTTTTAATTGAATATAAAGATAAAAAAATCTTTTTTGCCTGCGATACTGGTCCCGCTCCTTTTTATAAAGAATTAGGAAAAAAATTTGGTCCTATCGATTTGGGTTTTGGAAATTTAGGGGCCTATAATTTTTATCCAATTGTTCCCGTCAAAGACAAATCTACTGCCCATGCGAACCCTGAAGAGCTTTTGTCATTAATGAAAGATTTAAAAGTGAAAAAGGTTATAGGAATGCATTGGGGAACTGCAATATTAAGTTTGGAACCCATTTGGGAACCTCCAGTAAGATTTAAGGCAAATGCTGAAAAGGTTGGTTACAAAAAAGAAGATGCAATTATATTCAAAATTGGTGAGATCAAAAAGTTAGAAGATCTTATTAACTAGCTTTTTTTAAACTCTCCCTCATTCTCTCAAGATACAAAATAAGACTATCGGTCAAGTCATCACCAAATTTAAATATAGCATTTCGATTATATTCTCGTGTTTCTTGTTTGATTTTATCTTCTACAATAATTTCCTTCTGGGCATCTTGGTCTTTTACGTAAATTAAAATCAGAAAATTTTCGTTTTGTTCCTGATCTTCACGAATTATAATTTCGGATTGTTCGTAAACTAAATTTATTACTCTTAATAAATCTGCATTTTTTGGTAAATATCTTTTATTAATTTGATAGACTAAAGAAATCGCACTTCGAGTGAAACTTTCAAGACTTGTTTCTATTAATTCTCTTCTTTCAAGGTACTCTTTTTCTTTCTGTCTTATTTCATCAATACTTGCTTTATCTGATAATGTTACACCAAGCTCTTCGACCCTTTTTCTCAACCTCTCATTTCTAAGTGCTTTATACTTTTCTCTTACCTCATCAATTCTTTTTTGAAATGAATTAAAATCCTCTTTTTCTATATTTAGACTATATTTCTCAATTGATTTAATTTCTTCTAGTTCTCTATCTCTAAAACGTTCTAGAGTTTTTTCTAATTTGACTTCTTCTAAAAACTTTATCTGTTTTTCTTTTTCTTTTTCTCTAATTGCTTTTTGCTCCTGTCTCAAAAAATTTTTTAATTCTTTTGCTCTACTTTTTGCAAGAACTTGCTCTTCTTTAATTTCTCTTTTTAAAATTTCTTTTCTTAAAGAAGATTGTCTTTTTCTTTCTTTATCTTGCTCATTAAAATTTGAAATCTCTGCCCTATGTCTATTTTTCTTGAAATCTTTGATTTTTTTTACAATTGGTGTTGTAATTTTTTTATATATTTTTTTAAAATTGAATATTATTTTTGGTTTAAAAAAACTTAAAAAACTCAATAATTTTAGATTATTAGTTAATTTTCTCTTATTTTTTTTATACTTGGTCTTTCTTCTTTTGCTGGGGCGTCTTTTTCCCAATAGTTTAATTCTAACTTTTCTAATTTTTTGTCTAGATTTTTTTCTTAATTTTTTTTTCTTTTTCTTTTTTTTCATGCCTATTTTACTAATAACAGTAACTTAGGAATAAATATAGTCTCTCGTAGAGGGAGCTGTGTTAAGTTTCTTGGTAAGTTGAAGCTGATATACAACCTGATCTCCATGCCTAAAAGCCATTTCGCAAGAAGTTAGATAAAATTCGAACATTCTAAAAAACCTATCATCAAACATTTTTAAGACTTTATCTTTATTTTTAACAAATCTATTTTTCCAATTTTTAAGCGTCTGAGCATAATGCATTCTTAGGACCTCAGCGTCTGATAAGATTAAACCAGATTTTTCAATTGGGGTAGCGACCTCGCTTAAACTTGGAGTATATCCACCAGGAAAAATATATTTAGTTATCCAAGGTTGAGGATTTCTCGGTGAATTCACTGAACCAATAGTGTGTAACAATGCTATACCGTCATCTTTCAATGTTTCAAATATCTTATTGAAGTAAGTTTTGTAAAATTTTCTACCCACATGTTCAAACATTCCAACTGATACAATTCTGTCATATTTTTCTTTAATCTCTCTATAATCCATTAATTTAAATTGAACTTGATTTCCAAGATTGAGTTCTTTTGCTTTTTCCGAACTATAATTAAACTGATTTTTAGACAAAGTTACACCTGTAACCTGACACTTGGCTTGTTTGGCTATTTCCATTGATAGATGACCCCAGCCACTTCCAATATCTAAAACTCTAGAATTCTCTTTGATATTAAGTTTTTTAATGATGTGGTTAATCTTATTTTGTTGAGCATCTTCAAGAGAATTATTGTCATTTTTAAAATATGCGCAAGAATATTGCTTTAAGGGATCTAAAAAAAGAAAATAAAGTTCATCTGAAATATCATAATGATGAGCAACATTCATTTTAGATTTTTTAATAAAATTAAAATTGGTTAAATAACGATAAGATCCTCGTATTGAATTAATAAATTCACTAATTGAATTAGTTTTATCACGACCAACATTTTTTAAAGCGAGTTCTAAAAAGCTACTGATGTCACCACTTTTAAAAGAAATTTTTCCTTCGGTGTATGCTTCTCCTAGATAAAGATCAGGATAAAAAAGTAATTTATAGTGTAATTTTTTATCATGTATTTTCATTTTTATTGGCGGATTACTTTGAGGGTTGCCTACAACATGTTCTTTACCATTTGCATCTTCCAATAAAAAACCTCCCTTTTTGAATAATTTATTTAAAAATTTAATTAATAACATAATTCAGGCTGCAATATTTTTTTTATTTATAAAATTAAGATCCTTTAATTTTTTAAGCATTTCTATTTTTTTTTCTTCACTTAAAATCTCTAAAGGTGGAAGCATATTTTTATAGACTTCATTTTCTAAACTTTTTAAAGTATGCATAGCAGAAACTAAATTTCCAGTTTCATCAAAAACTGTTCTAAGTGCTATTAATTTATCATTATGGTTAGAATTACCATTTTTTTGAAAATCATCGTATACCTTTTTAGCTATCGAGCCTGTCACATTGGTTGTTGCTGAAATACAACCTGCTACACCTAACTTAAGTCCATTTAATAATTTTTTTTCACTACCAACAAACATTGAAAAATTTTTCAGTTTAATTTTATCCCACAAGTTACCTGTACTATCTTTCATTCCAACAATATTATTTGGAAAATCTTTTACTAATTTTTTTGTAACCTCATGTGTAAAAACATAACCACTTAATTTAGAAAAATTGTAAAGTATAATTTTACTTTCTGGAACAGAATTAATTATATTTTTATAAAAGTTATAAACACCATTATCTTCATTTTTGTAGTAGGCAACATTCATAATTAAAAAATTTTTAAATCCTTTTTTCACAGAATGCTGCATGATATTTATTGTGTCATTTAAGCTATTAGAAGAAGTTCCGATTAAAATTTTTTCTTTAAAGTTTTCATTTGAGAGAGCGTTAATAAACTCCTTTTTTTCTGCAACTGAAATTAACTGCCCACAACCTGTGCTTCCAAAAAAAGCTGAACCAACTCCTTTTTGATCGAGGTTTTTTTTAGCGTGATTTATAGTTTCTTTTATATCCAAGCTGAAATCAGCTTTAATTACTGATATCGCAGCAGCAAATACACCGTTTAAAATTTTCGACATTTTTTTACCTAAATTTGTATATAAACGTACTATAAATTAAAAAAGAATGAAAATTCTTATTATTCAACAAAGATACGGTATTGGGGACCTTGTTATATTCTTGCCCTATATTCACGCAATCTCAGAAAAATTTAAAGTGAAAATAAGTCTTTTAGCAAAAGAAAGTTCGAAGGCACACGACCTACTCTCTCAAGATGAACACATAAACGAAATAATTACGCTTGATAAAGAAAAAGACGGTTTAGGCGGTTTTTTCAAATTAGCAAATGAAATAAAAAAAAGAAAATTTGATAAAGTTTTTATTTTTAATAGTTCATTGAGATATAGCCTAATTACAAGATACGCAGGTATAAGGTCTATTTATCAATATCCATTATTCAGATCTAAAGATAATTTAGTAGTTAGCGCCAAAATTTTTACCGAGGATATAATTAATAAAATTGTATCTACTGAACCTTTTTTACAAATAAAGAGCATAGATAACTTTGATAAAAATTTTAAACATGTTTGCCTTGGTATCTCAGCTTCTGGGCCGACTAAAAGATGGGATGTTGAAAATTACATAAAACTTGCTCAAGAATTGATAAAAAATAATAAATGCAAATTCTACTTAGCTGCAGGTGCAGAAGATACAGATCTTATAAAAAAATTCAAAAATTCAGATGTTGGTAAATATTGTGTGTCTTTTGAAAAGCTAAGTATTAAACAAACTTTACCAATAATTAAAAATTGTGATTTAGCAATCTCAAATGATACTGGTTTTGCTCATATTGCTTGTGCCTTGGGTATCAAAACATTAACATTATTTATGGATAGTCCAGTTATGACATACGGAAAATATTCTAAGAAAATGAGCGTAATTGAACCAAAGGGTGAAAAAGACAGTACTGTTCACAATACTTTAGGTAAAAATAAAATTTCTTTCAGCGAAGTATTAGATAAAGCTAATAAATTATTAAATTAATTAAAGTCATTTTTTAAAATAGTTTCTTTTGCCTCTGATACCATTTGGGCAAGTTTAGTTGTATCGGTATCGTTTCTATCAGGATGAAGCTTTGCCATAATTTTTTTATACTTTGAAATCACCTCAGTCTTTGAACAACCTTTTTTGCAACCCAAAATATTATATGCTTCATCCAAAGAAATATTGGAAGATGATTTTGAATAATTTGGACCGGATCTGAATGAATATCTTCCTGTTTGTCGAAGATAGCTAATAAGTCTCCAAAGCTGAAAAAGTTGAAACAAGCCTATACCGCCTTTTAGCTTAAGAAGAGGAAGTAAAAAAATTAAAATTGGTATACTAAATGCATATCTACCAACTAAAAAAAGTGCCAGAGCCAAAAGAATACCCAAAGAAAAAATTAAATACCTAATACCTTTTGCGATTTTTTTGCTACTTGCTTTAGTAAAAAAATTCAATAAAAGATAAAGAACTACTAATAAAATTCCAATGATTAAAAAAAGATTCATAATTACATGATACCACGATTAAGGAAACAACCGGAAAAGAAAAGTTGTCATGGTTACAATTGGGTAGATGAATATTCTTGGGTGCACCAAGATAACTGTCTGGAAATCCTTAGAGATCCTAAAAAAGTAAACCCCGAGGTGAAAAGATATTTAGATGAGGAGAATGCATACACCAAAAAACAAATGGGTAATACCGAAGTTATTCAAAAAAAGCTTTTTAAGGAAATCGAAGGTCGAATAAAATTAGATGATGAAAGTTTACCGTATAAAGATAAAAAATACGAATATTGGACTAAAACTACAAAAAATGGAAATTATTCAAAAAAGTTGAGAAGAAAAATAGGTGACTCAAAAGTTGAAGTATTTTGGGATGGAGATCAAGAAGCAAAGGGAAAAAAATTTTTTAGTACTGGTGATATTGAAGTTTCTTATAACGATGAAATGTTGGCTTATTCAATTGATGATAAAGGTGGGGAATATTTTACAATTTTTTTAAGAAGGATTTCAGATAATAAAATTATCGAGGAGCCTATTAAAGATACTGCTGGAGGAATAGTTTGGGCATACGATGATAAATCTTTTTTTTATCGAAAACATGACTCACAACATAGAGCTCGAAAAATTTTTCATCATGTTCTAGGAACATCTAGTAAAAAAGATAAATTAATTTTTGAGGAAAAATCGGAAAGATTTACATGTTCCGTGAGTACGAGTAGTTGTGAAAATTATTATATTATAGACTCAAGTGAGCATACAACATCTGAAGTTTATTATTTTCATAAAGATGAAAAAATATTTAAACCAAAATTATTTGAAAAAAGAGAAGAAGGTATTCAGTATAGTGTTGATAGTTTTAATGATTCTTGGTGGATGTGGACAAATAAAAATGCTGAAGATTTTAAAATTCAAAAATGTTCTCATGAAGAAATTGGTAAGTGGAAAGATTTTATTCCAGCAAAAAATGGGGTTCTAATTGGAGGGCTTACATTTTTAAAAAAATGGATCATACGATCTGAAATGTCTGATGCGCTTCAAAAGATTTTTTTTAGAAATATTGATACAGGTAAAGAGGAACAAATAATATTTGATGATGAAAAAGTAATTTCTTCAGGTATTAGCCTTATGCAAAAAGATAAAGATACAAACTATATAAGAATAGGTTATGAGTCACCAAGAACACCGACTAGAACTTATGAATTCAATTTAAAAACAAAAGAGAAAAAACTTGTTAAAGAACAAGAGGTTCCGTCTGGACATAATAGAGATGACTATGTCGTAAAAAGATTAAATTGTCCTAGTCATGATGGGAGAGAAATACCAATTACTATTACTTATCATAAAAAAACTAAATTAGATGGAAGTGCAAATTTATTATTATATGGCTATGGAAGCTATGGCAGTTCAATGTCGCCAAATTTTTCAACTTCCAAATTTTCTTTAATAGATAGAGATATTATTTGGGCTACGTGTCATATTAGAGGGGGTCTTGAAAGAGGGATGTCTTGGTGGCGTGAAGGAAAAATGTTAAATAAAAAAAATACATTTTCTGATTTTATCAGTTGTGGAAAATTTTTAATTGATAAAAAATATACTAATGAAAAAAAAATAATTGCCTATGGAGGTTCGGCTGGAGGTCTATTAGTCTCAAATGTTGTTAATCAGGATCCAAATATTTTTTTAGGCGCAATAATGGCTGTACCATTTGTAGATAATCTTACTACGAATATGGATCATTCACTCCCACTGACTCCTGGAGAACTTTTAGAATTTGGTGATGCTAAAAATAATAAAGAGCATTTTGAATATATTAAATCTTATGCTCCTTATGATAATATTGAAAAAAAAGATTATCCTCATATTTTAATAACTACCTCGCTATCAGACTCTAGAGTTTTATTTGACGAACCGACAAAATATTGCGCAAAACTGAGGGATTATAAGACCGATAAGAATTTACTACTTTTTAAATGTGAAATGGATGCTGGGCACGGATCAAGATCAGGAAGGAAAAATATTATTGAGGATATTGCCTTTGATTATGCCTTTGCATTGAAAATTACAGGCAAAATTTAATCTAAAAACAATTTTTACTACTAAAACCAACTACAACATTTTTAGGATTAATTTCAAATCTTCTTTCACACTTTATTTTAAGTTTAGATTTTAAATAGACAAAATGCTTATTTTCTTTATCGGTGGTCTCGATTAAATCTGGTTCACCAAATTCGATTTTTAATTCATCTGTGGTTTTATTAAGAAATTTACTTAATTTTTGCTCTTCTTCTGAAATTGTTTTATCAACTTTAGTAGTTACAGTTTTACATCCTAAAAGAGTAACAAAAAGTATAATAGACAGAATGAAATTTATTTTTTTCATGATTCAACTTTTTATAGAATACACTAAAAATTATAAACAGAAATACAACTTTAAATATATATTATAATAATACTGATCTGTATTTTTATTATTTCGTTAGATTTACAAGCCAGAATCAAATACTACGTTTAAATATCAATTCAATTGAAGAAAGAGGAAAAATCATGCTTGATAAATATTTTGAATATAAAAAGCACAAAACCACTTTCAATACAGAAGTCGTAGCTGGGGTCACAACTTTCCTAACTATGGCTTACATCATGTTTTTAAATCCATTCATTCTTTCTGGCGAGTTTGCTGGAACTGAAAAAGGATTTTTTGATTTTGGAGGTGTGTTTACTGCTACGATTGTAGCAACTGCCATAGCTTGTTTTATAATGGCGTTCTACGGAAAAACTTGGCCAATTGGGTTGGCTCCTGGAATGGGAATCAACGCTTTTGTGGCATTTGGAGTAGTCGGTGGTATGAAATATACTCCTGCGGAAGCTTTAGCAACAGTTTTGCTTGCGGGAATATTGTTCTTATTAATATCACTAACGCCAATAAGGGCCTGGATTATTAATTCAATACCAAGAAGTTTGAAACTTGGGATTGGAGCTGGGATAGGTCTTTTCTTGTCAATTATCGGTCTCGAGATTATGGGGGTTGTTGGTGATCATCCTGTAACTTTAGTAACGCTTGGAGACATTAAAAACCCATTAGTACTACTAGGATGTCTTGCCTTAGTAGTGATGATTGTGTTGGAAAAGATGAGAGTAAAAGGCAACATTATAATTGGAATATTAGTATTTAGTATTCTTGCTTGGTTGCCAATGTGGGAATGGACTGGAGCTACAATAGAAGGTGGAAAATCATTATCAAGATTTAATGGTATTTTTTCTGCGCCTCCATCAATGAGTTATCTTTTTGATGCGGTGGAAGGTTTTAGTACAGGAAGAGTTTTATCGGGAGGTGGTTTGACTGTAATTTTTACACTTTTCTTTATAGACTTTTTTGATACTGCTGGAACTTTAACTTCTGTTGCGAATGTTTCTGGTAAGATAAAAGGAAACAAAGTAGAAGATATCGATAAAGCAATGCTTGCAGATAGCGCCGGAACAGTTGCGGGGGCCTTTATGGGCACAACAACAGTTACGAGTTATGTTGAGTCAGGTGCTGGTGTTAAAGCAGGGGGCAGAACTGGAATGACATCTTTAGTCATTGGAGTTTTATTCCTGCTATGCTTAGGCTTTGCACCTTTGGCAACAAGTCTTCCAAAAGAAATAGATGGAGCTGCACTTGTGTATGTTGCAGTTCTTTTTGTTAGAAATATTACTGATATTGAGTGGGATGATATTGCAGAAGCTGCTCCGGCAGTTATTGCTATGATAACAATGCCTCTTACTTATTCTATTTCTAATGGTATTGCATTAGCTTTTATAGCTTACGCTCTAATCAAAATATTAAGTGGTGATGCTGCAAAAACTTCACCAGCAATATGGGTGGTAGCTGTTTTAAGTGTATTAAGCTTTTCAGTTTAGAATATTTTTTATTCGGAAATAAAAGGGTTAGATTTACATCTAACCCTTTTTTTTATGCTTATCTTTAATTTCATTTATTCTTATTTCTTCGTAGTGTTCAAAAGGTTGCACAATCCATGGATCATTTTTTAATTTTACTGCACAGTAATCTGGTTCAAAGGTTGATTTTTTTTTCTTCCATAAAGTTGCAGTTTTAATTTCTTCGATTTTATCTTTTATAGGTTCATATTTTCTTAACCAATCAACACTCTTATTTAAAGTGATGCCTGTATCAGATAAGTCATCACACAATAATATTTTTCCACCCATATTTTTGGCTATTGAGCTCATTTCTCTCGAAAAAACTATATCACCTTGTTCATCTTCTACGCCTTTACCGCTATAAGACTCTACAGCTAGGTAAGCACATTTTAATTTAAAAACTCTACTTAAAACATCTATCATAGGTGCAGCTCCCCGCATTATCCCAACTAATAATGTAGGTTTGTATCCACTATCATGAACCATAATAGCTAACTTCTCTACAGTCCTGTTATAGTCCTCCCAGGAAATAATTAGTTTTTCAGTCATAGTTTAAATCTAATACTGTACCGGTTCATTGTCCACTGAATACCACAAAGCCATTACTGCAAGTGTACAATATGGTGAAAACTTTTTTTGTAGTTTCTTTACAAAAGATTCTGGTGGTAAGTAATTTTTTTTATAATTATTTGAAATTGCTCTTAATAAACCAATATCCTGAACTGGCCATATATTTTGCCTATTATAAAAAAAGATTAATACCATTTCACTTGACCATCTACCAATTTGTCTTAAAGAGGATAGATAAGTTATTGCATCTTCATCGGACATTTTTTTTATTAATTTTGGATTAAATGACTTGTCTAGAATTTTATCAGCTAAACTTTTTATGCCTAAAGCTTTCATTCTACTCAAGCCACACCTTCTAAGATCTGTTATACTTAATCTAGATACAGTTTTTGGATTTATTTTTCTTTTACACTTTTTTTCAAATTTTAAAAAAACTGCATCTGCTGCTGAAACTGATATCTGCTGAGAGATGATTGATCGGGTCAAAGAGTAAAAAAAATTATTTCTTGTAGTTAAATGTCCTTGATAAGCATTTAAAAGTTTTCTCATCACTTTGTCGCGCTTATTGAGATGTCTTTTACCTTTATTCCACCACTTAGGTTTCATATCTTGGAGGGACCACCTGCTTTTTCAAAGTTTCTTCTCTTCTAAAAATAATATATGTTCCAACAACTATAAATCCTGCACCAACTAAAGTTGTTGTTTTGAGTGCTTCACCAAATATAAAGTATCCTGCCGTTGCAGCAAAAACTAATGATAAATATTTGATTGGAGTAACAAGACCTGTGTCTGCCATTCTTAAGGATTGTGTTAGTAAAATATTAGCATAACCACCTGCCAAACCTAAAACTACAAATAAAAAAGCTTCGTACATTGTTGGCCATATCCAACCATTCACTATTGTACCTAGACCAATTAACATTGATAGTAATGAAAAATAAAAAGCTATTAAATAATTTGGTTCAGTCTTGGACAAAGATTTAATAGATAAAGCTACTTGTGCAAAACCAAAAGCAAAAATTAAAGGCATAAAATAAAATAAATTAAATTCATGAAAAGTTGGTTTTATAATAATCAAACCTCCAATTATCCCAAGAATAATTGCGGAAATTCTAGTCACTCTAATTTTTTCTCCTAGAAAAAGTGCAGATAATATAGTTACGAAAACAGGACCTAAAAAAGTTAACGATATACAATCGGCAAGCGGTACATTTCTTATACCAATAAACAAAGCAACAATTGCTATTGCGCCCCATATTGCTCTCCATGCATGAAGTCCGGGTCTTTTAGTTTTATAAAAAGTAAAAATTTTTTCACGAGGAATTAAAAGGGCTATTGGAATCATGCCGAAGGCAAATCGCATAAAAAGAACTTGTCCAAAAGGCGCGTCTTTCAAATATTTAACAATTATATCCATAATACTGAAGCAGGCTACGCTAGCTATCATGTAAATAATTGCTAATTGAGATTTTGAGAGCATTTTACCACCTTTAATTAATTGAAATAACATATTAGAATTTTAAAACAATGAAAACTGCTTATTTCTCTCTCGGATGTTTCTGGAGCCCGCAATTAGAGTTTGAAAAAATTAAAGGTGTTAAAAAAGCTGAGGTGGGTTACTGCGGTGGTCATGACCCAAATACAACCTATGAAAAAGTTTGTTCTGGTAATACTAATCACGCTGAAACAATAAAAGTTGAGTTTGATGAAAAAGAAGTCTCTTATGAGGATCTTGTAAGATTTTTTTTTAAAATTCATGATCCAACACAACTAAATAGACAGGGACCAGATATTGGGACACAATATAGATCAGAAATTTTTTATAATGATGAAAATCAAAAAATAGTTGCAGAAAAAATTAAAAATGAATTCAATAAAAAATTAAATGGCAAGGTAGTTACTAGTATATCAAAAGAGAAGCTATACCAACCTGCTGAAGAATACCATCAGTATTACTTAAAAAGAAAAAGTTTATTATGAATTTAGTATCAACAGAATGGCTGGAAAAAAATATTGATAATGTAAAAATATTTGATGCCACGTGGCATATGCCATCTACAAAAAAAAATGCAAAAATAGATTACGATGTAAAGCATATCAAAGGAGCTATTTTTTGGGATGTAGATGAACATTCTGATAGGTCTTCACCATATCCTCATATGATGACTAACGCTGAGTATTGGAAAAATATGCTTTGGTCTTTTGGAATTCAAAATAATGATCATATAGTAATTTATGATAACAGTGATGTTTATAGCTCGTGTAGACTTTGGTTTGCTTTGAAATACTTTGGTCATAAAAAGGTTTCAGTATTAGACGGAGGTCTAAAAAAATGGTTAGAAGAAAGTCGTACAACCACTAATGAGATTGTTAAACCTAATAACGTAAAGAAATATAAAGTTAATGAAAAATCAGATTTGATAAAAAGTAAGAAACAAATTGATGAAAATATTAAAATTCAATCATTTCAAACAGTTGATGCTAGAAGCCGTGAAAGATTTGAGGGCAAAGTTGATGAACCAAGACCTGGTCTAAAAAAGGGATGTATAATTGGATCAAAAAATATTCCTTTTAAAGAATGTATTAATAGCAAATCAAATACGTTCAAATCTAAGTCAGAATTGATAAATATTTTTAATAAAAATAACATTGATATCTCTAAACCTATTGTCTTTACTTGCGGTTCTGGAATGACTGCTTGTGTTTTAGGTATGGCATATTCTCTGATAAGTGATAAAAATGCTGTGATTTATGATGGCTCTTGGTCGGAATATGGAAAAAAATGAAAAGATCTAAAAAAGTAACTATTGGAATAATAATATTTTTTATCGTAATTGCTACTGTAATCGGTGGTAGAACAGCGATGGGGGTTTATTTTAAAAAAAAATTTGGTAAACGTCCTCCTCCGGGAGTAATAGTCGAAACTGTTTCAGAAAAAGGATTTAGCAAAACAATTGAAAGCTATTGTACTGCATTAAGTAGTAAAACGACCTCTTTTAAAATTAATAAAAGTGAACTCCTAGAGGATATAAAATTTAGAGCCGTTAAAAAGGGAGGTGTTATTGCAAAACTTCAAGACAAGGTTATCACGGCACCTTTTTCAGGAACTATTGGGACAAGAGGTATAAGCTCATCGATTCTTGGAACGAACTCAATAATAGTTACTCTTGATGACTCTAGAAGAATACTTTGCGATTTACAAATACCAGAAGTTTATGCAGCAATCCTTAAAAAGGGACTTAAAGTAAATGCAAAATTCCTCGCTTATAAAGATAAGTTATATGATGGCATTATTATTTCCCATGCTTCAAGAGTTGACGCACAAACCCGTAGTATTTTGGCTAGGGTACAAATAAAAAATTCAGAACTTGAGATATTGCCTGGATCACTTTTAGATATTGAACTTCTTTATGATGAAAAAGAAGCACTTTCTGTAGCAGATACCAGTATCATTTTCGAAGATGAAAAAAAATTCGTATACAAAATTTTAGATAATAATCAAATTGAAAAAACTGAAGTCGTTACCGGAATAAGAAAGGGTGGTAATCTAGAAATTTTAGAAGGTCTAAACATAAATGACAGAGTTGTTAAAGAAGGTCTAGCAAGACTTGCTGACGGTATGACGGTTAAGCCTCTTATGAAATAATATGCATAATTTTTGTTTGCTTAATATAAAGAGACCAGTTTTAAGTTCAGTATTTTCTTTATTGCTGGTTGTTTTTGGACTTTATACTTTTTTTGAACTTAGCACGAGAGAGCTTCCAAAAAATCTTCAACCACCCGAAGTTGTTATATCGACAAAATATACTGGGGCTAGCCCGTCGATTATTGCTTCAGAAATTTCTGAGCCGATCGAATTAGCTGTTGGAGGAGCAGAGGGAATTAAATCAATTGATACTCTTTCTGAAATAGGGAGAAGCACAATAAAAATAGAGTTTTTCACCAGTATAGATATTGATGATGCTGCTAACGATATAAGAGAGAGAATAGCTAGAGTAATCGATAATTTACCAGAAGATAGTAAAGCACCAGAGGTAAGAAAAGCTTCTGCAGGATTCTCAACAAGTATGTGGTTATCAGTAAGCAGTACATCTTGGGATTCATTAGATATAGGTGATTATGTTAAAAGAAATTTAGTTGACGCATTTAGCTCTGTTCCTGGAACTGGAAGAGTTATTGTTGGTGGAATAAATGAAAAAGCGGTGAGAGTGTATCTTAATCCAGTAAAGCTAAGTGCTAACGATTTAGATATTAGAGAAGTTGAAAGCTCTATAAGAAAAAATAATATTGCTGTACCAGCAGGAACAATCGAAGCTAACAATGTTGATCTTACTCTTGATTTAGGGAAGACCTATACAGATATTAGTTCAATTAAAAAACTTCCAATAAAAAAAATCAAAGGAAAAACTATAACCTTGAATGACCTAGGGGATGTTCGTTATGGCCCGGTATCTGAAAAAACATTGTTTAAAGCTCAAAGTCCAGACGTTTTAAATGAAAATACTGTAGGCATAGGTATATATGCACGGACAAATGAAAGTACAGTTACTCTTTCAAATAATATAAGAAAAAAAATAAAAGAAGTCAGCAGAACCCTACCAGATGGTCTT
Source organism: uncultured Pelagibacteraceae bacterium (assembly GCA_902582475.1). GTDB lineage: Bacteria > Pseudomonadota > Alphaproteobacteria > Pelagibacterales > Pelagibacteraceae > Anoxypelagibacter. The sequence goes on from CACHSH010000004.1 coordinate 24,588, forward strand.
AAATTATCTGTAAGTTTTGATAGAGCAACATATATAAAAGAAGCTATTCAAATGTGTTACCAATCAATAATTTTAGCTTTAGCTTTAGTTGTTGGAATTATTTATCTTTTCTTAGGAAATGTAAGAGCAACTATAGTGCCGGCAGTGACTTTGCCAGTAAGCTTAATAGGAGCATGTTTGGGTTTGTGGATATTCGGTCTAACAATTAATGTTTTTACTCTTCTTGCGATAATATTAAGTGTAGCAATAGTTACTGATGATAGCGTTGTAATGACAGAGTCTATTTATCATCGTATAGAACAAGGGGATACTCCTCTTAATGCAGCTGCAACAGGTTCGAAAAATGTAATTTTTGCAATTATCTCAACAAGTATAATTCTGTTAGCAACATTTGCCCCACTATTATTTATTGGAGGAATAAGTGGAACATTGTTTAGAGAAATGGCTATTACACTTTCTATCGCAATTGTAATAAGTACTTTTACCGCTCTTTCAATAGCACCAATGCTTGGTTCAAAATTACTTAATAAAAAAAAATCAAAATCGAAAATTGTTTTAAAATTTGAAAGAATATTCAACTCATTTGAAGAATTTTACTCTGACACTTTGGGTTATTGGATAAAAAAACCAAAAACTATTGTTTGGTTTATGATTTTTGTTGTTGGTCTGGCTGTTTTTCTTTTTAGCTTTACACCAAAAACTTTATTAGAACAAAATCCAGACAGAGGAGTTTATTTGGTATTTGGAAAAACTGATGAGTCTTCATCTTTTGAGTACACGGTAGATAAGGCAGAAAAGGTGGAGAAAAGATTAATTCCATTACTTCAAGATGAAAATGAGCCTTATCAAAAGCTAATAATGAGAGTTCCAGGTTTTGGAAGATCTTCACAATCTTATAATAGTTTTATTATCATAGCTTTGCTTGACAATTGGAATGACAGAAAAGAAAGTGCTCAAAAAATTGTTAGAAAAGCTATTGGGAAAATAGTTACTGTTCCAGGAACTATGGCTTTCCCACTAACACCAAATTCAGTGAGAGTTAGTAATTATCAAAAACCAGTTGTGGTTACAATGACAGGTCCATCTTATGAGACTTTGTTTAAATGGCAAAATGAAATTATGAAGGAACTTAGAAACAATAGAGGACTAGCTGATATAACTTCTGATTATACGAAAAATAAACCTGAGGTAAAACTTGTTATAGATGAAAATAAAGCTAAAGACCTAGGTTTGTCTAATCAATCAATTGGAAAATCAATTGAGACATTATATTCAGGAAAAAGCGTTACAACTTTAAATGAGTCTGGAAAAGAATATCCAATTATTTTACAAGCAGATATCAAAGATAGAAGAAATACTGAAACACTAAGTAAAATATTCGTTAGATCTGAAACAACTGGCAAATTAATTTCTCTTGCAAACGTAGTTAGTTTTAAAGAGAGGGGATCTCCTAAATTATTAACTCGTTATCAAAGATCAAAGTCCGTAACTATTACAGCTAGATTAGTAGGTGGTTACACACTTAACGAGGCTTTAAAATTTATTGAAAAAACAATCGATGATAAAGCACCAACTGCAGGTATTTTTTACAAAGGTAAATCATTAGATCTTAAAGAGGCTTCCGGCGAACTATTAGTAATTTTTGCTTTAGCGTTAGTGAGTGCTTATCTTGTAATGGCAGGTACTTTTAATGCTTGGAGACAACCTTTTGTTGTTATGTTAACGGTTCCATTAGCAGCTCTCGGTGGTTTAATATTTATATTATTGTTTGGAAGTACGATAAATATTTTCTCACAAATTGCTTTGATTGTTCTTATCGGTATTGCGACAAAAAATAGTATCTTAATTGTAGATTGGGCGAATCAACTTCGTGTTTCAGGTAAAACAGTTGAAAGTGCAATTGTCGAGTCTTGTAAAAGAAGGTTTAGACCAATAATGATGACCAGTTTATCAACCCTGATTGCTATGGTACCTCTAATAATTGGAAATATAGGGCCAGGTGCAGGTGAAGGAATAAGATTAGCTGTAGGCTGCACTATATTTGGAGGTATGCTAATCAGTACTTTTTTAACTTTATTTACAACTCCGGTATTTTATTTATTACTTTGTAAAAATTCTAAGAGAATGGATGAGATAGATATTCAATTAAGCAAAGAGTTTAGTAAATAATATATTTTTTTCTATTTAATTTATCTTTACACATTGTTAGCTGTTTTCTGTAATTAGATGCTGTATCCTTCGCTGACTTTGCATAAATAATTGCTTTTTTATCTTTAGCGTAATTTTTATAATCACCCCAGCCTTTGTAATAAGCAAGATATTGTCTATAAGCATCATTCTTAGGTATTTTTAAAATTTTGTGTGTCTTACTCACGTACCATCCGATAAAATCAACCGAGTCTTTAAATCTGGCTCTTGTAGCCAATTTATTTCCAGTTTCTTTTTTATACTGCTCCCAAGTACCTTTGACTGCCTGAGAATAGCCAAATGAGCTGGATTTACGTTTATAGGGAATAACTTTAAAAAGTTTAATTCGCTCAGGTTTTGCAAGCCAATTAAAATCACTCTCTTTTTTAACAAATGCTAATTGAATATAAACAGGAACGCCCCATTTTTTTTCTACAGCTTTGGTATGTTTATACCATAGGTAACGCTCTTCAAAAATGGCACAGCTATTTTGAGTATTTTTTGGAATAGAAGAGCAGGCAGTAACAAAGAGTAATAAAATTGATATTAAAAAAAATTTCTTTTTCATATTATTTAAAAAGCTTTCTCTGATTTATTACATTGCCATCTAGCAGTTGTATAATTGCGTTTATCAAAGATGGTTTCTATATAATCTTCAATTATTCTATATTTTTCTAATTCCTGTGAAAAACTTCCTAAATGTGAAACTTCTATATACTTCAATGACGGATTTTTGTAATTTTTAATTTTTTTATTTATCTTATCAAGCTCAGTCAATACCATTTGGTAACCAGTTTCATTCGAAACATTACTTTTCATATTAAGTTTGCCATCTACTCTAGATATTGACGTTACAGAAAAACTATAAGGTTTATTTTTTATACCTGTTACGGTTTGAGCAATAAAATACTCATAGATAAATTCATCATTTACAATAATATTGGTTGAAGAACTATCATCACCACTTCTTTTAATTGTTTTCTTTTTTAGATCAATGATTGTTTTATAAGAATATTCAGAAAGATTTTTTGATTTTTCATATGAAAAAAAACGAACACCTTCGCATTTTAAAATTATTTTTTCGTCAGCATTACTTACATTAAATAGAAATATATTCAAAAATATTATGATTAAAAAATCCTTTTTTTTTATCCGCATTTTTTTTCCCACGAGGGGTTATATTTCATTTTCCAAATACCTAGTTTTTTACTTTTAGCATATTCTTGTTCCTCTGCATATTTCCCTTTAGAGTAGTAGATAAAATCACAAGCATATCCATTTTTTACCATAAAAGATGAAAGGCTTTCTCCGTCAACAAAACATTCGGCAACTGTTCTTTGATGTTTATCTTTATTTTTTTCTCTCACGCAAGTAACAACTTGATTAGCTATTTTTTTTATAAGCTTATCTTTTGCTAATTTATATCCAACTTCATTTCTTTCTGGAGAATTTATTCCTCCAAAACGAATTTTCTCTTTATCAATATCAATTGTATCACCATCGATAATTCTAGCTTTTCCTTTAGCAACATTTTTTTCAGAACTATTAGAAATCGAATATGAAATTAAAACTAAGATACTAAATAAAATCAGACTTAGCTTTTTCATTAAATTCTTTCATTTTATTTCTAATTTCGTCATCAGAAATATTATGACCTTTTAAATCTGCCTGAATTTTTCTAAATACATCCTCATCTCCAGCTTCTTGGAAGTCTGCTTTTATTACAGATTGAATATATTCTTTTTCCTTATTCTCATCATAACCAAGTTTTTGTGATGCCCATTGACCAAGATATTTATTTCTTCTTGAGGCAACTTTGAATTTTAACTCTTCATCATGGGCAAATTTTTTTTCAAAGGATTTTTTTCTCTCGTCAAATTTTTCCATATTTAAACTTTTTATATAAAAATATTATAACAATAGCTGAAAATGTTCCAAGTAAATTTGCAAAAAGATCTAGGGACTCAAAAGACCTATTTGGTATAAATAGATGAGATAATTCTAAAAATAATGACAGTGTAACAAGAAAAATTAAGATCTTATTAAAACTAGTTTGATTTATATAACTTATTAATCCGATAGTTGTTAAATAAAAAAAAGCAAGTGTATGATTAATAGATGTTCCCATTGGATTTGGAATCATGTCTGGTTGCTTTCCCAAATCTCCATAAAGAAAATAACCAATTAGGCTTCCGGGAAAAAGATATAGAATTAATAAACAGACCAGTGAAAAATTATATAAATAACGAACTATACGGATTTTATAATCCATTTTAAAAAATCTGTATTGCCATTTTTGATATCAAAAAAAATAACACACGGGACATCATAGCTGTGCAATTTTTTAACATTTTTGATAATCTTTTGAACATTTTTGTTCATAGTCTTTCCAACTATTAAGATTTCTTTAGCCTTTATTACTTTTCCTTTCCAGGTAAATATAGAGTCAACATTATTGATGATGTTTGCACATGCTACTAATTTCTTTTTTACAAGAAACGAAGCTATTTTATGCGCTTCCTTTTTCTTGGGACAAGTAATGTAAAAGAATTTAATACCCTTCATTTTTATAATTTAATATATTAAATATATTATATTCAATGGGAAAACTCATAGCAATCAGACATGGCCAAAGTACCTGGAATGCAGAGAATCGTTTTACAGGATGGGTAGATGTTGACCTTTCAGAGAGAGGTGTTTTAGAGGCAGAAAAGTCAGGAAAATTAATCAAAGAATTAAATTTAGATTTTGATATGTGTTTCACCTCTTATCTTAAGAGAGCAATAAATACACTTGAAATAGTATTAGAAGTTCTTGGAAAAAAATATCAATATAAAAAGGCCTGGGAACTTAACGAAAGACACTATGGTGCTCTGACAGGTTTAAATAAAGCTGAAACTAAAAAAAAGTTAGGTGAGGAACAATTTAAAAAATACAGAAGATCTTGGGATATTCCACCACCATCACTAGGTAAGGACTCTCAATACAGTTCTCATAATGACAAACTATATACAGAGTTAAAAAAAATACCTGACACTGAGTCTTTAAAAGACACCTACAATCGTGTCGTGCCATTCTTTGAAAAAAATATAGTAAAACATATTAAAAATGAAAAAAATATTATTATGTCTGCCCACGGAAATACTATAAGAGCGTTAGGTAAAAAAATTTTTAATATTTCTGATAAAAGTATAAATTTATTTGAAATACCAACCGGAAACCCTTTAATTATTCATTTTGATAATTCAGGAAAAGTTTTGAGCACAAAATATTTAGATGAGTCTAGAAAAAAAGATATTATTTCTAATATTTAATTTTCTTAATTAACTTCTTATAAATTTTATAATTATTTATATGTAAAAATTTTTGCTTACTAATAATGCCCAATAAATCTTTTCTTTTAATTAAGCTGTCCCAAGTTTTATTTATAGAAAAAGGTATAATTTTTTTCGATTTAAAAACTGATCTTGTAATAATTTGTGCGCCTGTAAATATGAGTTGATTATTTCTTTTTCTCAAAACTTCTTTTTTCGAATTTAAATTAAAATCACCTTTAAATGATTTATCAAAACTTAAATTCTTTGGAACTAAAAGCATTAATGGTTTCTTATTTTTTTTATAAATTTTTTCTAAATTTTTAAATTCTTTTTTATATTCTTTTCTCCAAAGAGTGTCTGGATTTAGTACAAAAAAAGCATGTTTCTTAAATTTTTTTGAGGCATTTAAAACCCCACCACCAGTGTTTAATATCTTTCTTTTTTCAAAAACTAAATCTATCTTACAAGAGAATTTTTCTTTTTTTAAAAAGTTATAAATTTGGTTATGTAGATAATGTGTATTTATAATTATATGCTTTACTCCAAGTGATATTAAAAAATTAATACTATTTCCTAGTAATGTCTTATTCTTAATTTTTATAAGTGGTTTTGGAATTTTTTTTGTTACTGGGTGCATTCTTTTTCCAAAACCAGCTCCAAGTATAATTGCCTTTTTAATTTTCATTTAAAATTTATTTTTCTTCTTAATTTTTTATTCACAGCGCCTAATAAAATCTTTTTTAAATTTTTGAAAATTTTATTTTCCATTCTTAATTCAATAAGACTCCATGTATAAGGTAAATATTTTAAATAGCCTGGCTTTCTATCTCTTTCATTAAGTCTATAAAAAATTCCAAGTATTTTTAAATTTCTTTGAACAGATAATATATCAAAATCATTTTTTAAAAGGTGCATTTCTTTTTTTCCAAATACGCATTTTTGAAGGTAATATTTAAAAATTTTATTTTTTATTTTTAATGGTATTTTAATTCTCACATCATCAATCAAAGAAGCAACATCATACATTGGGTTTCCTAAAATAGTATCTTGAGTATCTATAATAGCCAACTTTTTCCCGCTTGGAATAATATTTGAAACATGAAAATCTCTATGAACTATAAACCTATTTTTAAAATAAATTTTTTTGTATAATTTATTAAGTTCTTTTTTTATTTTTCTTTTAAATTTTTGAGATTTTTTTTTTCCAGAAACTCCAGGAAGATACCAATCGAGAAATAAGTCGGACTCTTTATGTAAATTTCTAATATTATAGTTTCCTAGATTTAAATATTTCTTTGAACTAATTTTAATTTTCTTTATAGGTTTTATTTTTTGTATTTTTATAATTAAATTTATACATTTTTTATAAAGGTTAAGACTATTTTTTGATTTTTTTACAAAATCTGAAAGAGTTTTGTTTCCAAGGTCCTCGATTTCTATCAATCCTTCATTAAAATGCTGACTAATAGTTTTTGGTGTATAAATTCCCTTTTTTATAAAAAATTTATTTATATACGAATAAGCTATTAAATTTTTAAATCTTTCTTTATTGGCTGTTACAATTATTGAAGTTTTTTTTCCCTTGTGTAATCTAAAAAACTCTCTAAACGATGCATCACTTTTAATTTTTTGTAATCTAAATTGCATTTAATTTAAAATTTTTCCACTTTCCAAAACCACTTAATTTGATCTTTCTACTATCTAGTTTGCTTTCATGAAAAAAAGTAATTTCTAAGCGGTTTTTAATTTGTTTTTTTACTTTTTCAGGCCACTCAATAATTCTTACAGCTTTTTTATCCTCTAAAAAAATTCCAAGCTGGTCTATCTCATTAGTTTTTTCTAACCTGTATAAATCATAATGCATAATTTTAAAATTTTTAATTTTATATTCATATAGTAGATTAAAAGTTGGACTTGGTACCTCAGTTTTATCTATATGATTCTTTTCTTGTAATTGATTGATCAAACTTCTTACAAAAGTTGTTTTACCTGAACCTAGCTCTCCAAATAAAAGTATACAATCTGGTGAAGATAAATTTAACAAAATTTTTTTTGATATACTGTCTAATTGGGATAAATTATATTTTAACATTGGCTACTAATTTAGTAGCGATAAGTATCTGGTTTAAATGGTCCTGACGGTTTAACGCTAATATAATCTGCTTGTTCCTTTGACATTTTAGTTAATTTTGCACCAACTTTATCTAGATGTAACATAGCAACTTTTTCGTCTAAGTGCTTCGGCAGCACATATACTTTATTTTCATATTTTTTTGAGTTATTCCAAAGTTCGATTTGAGCAATTACCTGATTGGTAAAAGAAGCACTCATAACAAAACTTGGATGACCAGTGGCGCATCCGAGGTTTACCAATCTACCTTCCGCTAATAAAATAATTCTTTTTTTACTAGGTAATTCTATTTCATGTACCTGTGGTTTAACCTCGTTCCACTTATAATTTTTTAAAGCCTCAACCTGGATTTCATTATCGAAATGACCAATATTACATAAAATTGCTCTATCTTTCATTTCTCTCATGTGGTCTGCGGTTACTATATCTTTGTTTCCCGTTGCTGTTACTACGATGTCTGCGTCTTTTATTGCTTCATCCATTAAAACAACTTCATATCCTTCCATAGCGGCCTGAAGAGCACAAATTGGGTCTGTCTCTGTAACCATGACCCTTGCTCCTGATTGTCTTAAAGACGCTGCACTTCCTTTACCAACATCTCCAAATCCCGCAACTATTGCAACTTTGCCTGACATCATTACGTCTGTTGCTCTTTTAATCCCATCAACTAAACTTTCTCTGCAACCATAGAGATTATCAAATTTAGATTTGGTAACTGAGTCGTTAACGTTTATAGCGGGAATTAACAATTTCTTACTAGATTCCATTTTTTTAAGTGCTAATACTCCGGTAGTTGTCTCTTCTGAAACACCTTTTACATTTTTTAATAGCTCTTTATAATCTTTATGCATCACCGCAGTAAGGTCTCCTCCATCATCTAAAATCATATTTGGTTTCCAATTTTTATCTCCTTCGATAGTTTGTTTAATACACCACCAATATTCTTTTTCTGTTTCACCTTTCCAGGCAAAAACAGGTATTCCAGCTTTTGCTATAGCCGCAGCAGCGTGATCTTGTGTAGAGAAAATATTACAAGATGACCATCTAACACTAGCGCCAAGTTCTACCAAAGTTTCTATTAGAACAGCGGTTTGAATAGTCATGTGAAGGCATCCTAAAATATGTGCACCTTTAAGAGGTTTCTTGCTTTTAAATTCTTTTCTAAGCGCCATTAGACCTGGCATTTCTGACTCAGCTATCGAAATTTCTTTTCTTCCAAACTCTGCTAAATTTATATCTTTTACTTTAAAATCCTTATTCATATAAAAATCTTGTAACAATTTAATTTACAGTAATCAAGTAGACTAATTATTTATGTTTTTTTTGGTAGCTCCACTTCTATTTCAGCTCCACTTTGCTTGTCAGTTCTATTGAGTGCTCTCACTTTGCCTTGGTGCATCTCAACAATGCTCTTTACAATATTTAAGCCTAATCCTGAATGTTCTCCAAACTTTTCTGGTCTATTGCTATAAAATCTTTTGAAGATTTTTTCTGTATTAATTTCACTAAAACCTGGGCCTTGATCCATAATTTTAAATGAAACAGTATCCTGCTGTCCCTTGATGATTATTATAATTTCTCCGTCGTGAGGACTAAATGAAATAGCATTGTCTAGTAAATTTGCTAATATTTGTTCTAACCTATTATCTATTCCATAAAGTTGGAAATCGTATCCGTTTGGCTTCTCCTTTATAATTTTGAACTTAATTCTTTTTTCGCTTACTTTAGAGTTGCTTTTAAATTCATCAATGACATTGTTTACTAATATTTGTAAATCTAACATTTTCATCTTTTCTCTTGATAAGGATGCTTCATCTTTAAGCATTTGTGAATAATCTGTTATTAATCTATCGATTCTCTCAACATCATGACTCAAGATTTTAATTAACTTTACTCTTTCATTTTTATCAGATGTATTTTCTAAAAGTTCAGAAGCTCCTTTAAGTGATGCTAGTGGGTTTCTAATTTCATGTGCTAAATCTGCAGATGAATTTTCAGCTCTTCGGGTACGGTCCTGCAAATCTGTCGTCATATTATTCAGTGATCTTGATAGAAGTCCTAGCTCGTCGCTTCTTTTTAAAAATTTTTCTATTTTTCCTGAAGAGTCATCTTTAGATTTAATTGCTTGGGTATAACCAACTAGAGCAGCAATCGGGGTCAGTATATATTTGTTTAAAAAAATTGAGAATAAAAATATTACAATCGCAATTGCAAGCACAGTTCTTATTATAAAATTCCTTCTCTCTTCAACTGCTGTTAAAATCTCATTTGCTTGCTCTGTAACCATTATATAACCTAAAATATTATTGTTAATTTCTAGACCATCCATGGTCTTAACAAAAAAATTATTATTCTCTTTCAATTCAGTAACAATTGGTTCACCAATTTTTTTATTTATAATTAAATTTTTAATATTCTCTTTTTCTCTAATTAATTTGTTCTCTGTTATTTTTTTTTCAACTTCTAGAGTTTTATTATTTATATCTTCTTCTATAACAGCATCTGATTTTATAAAAACATTTTGGTCTAAATCAATTATATTTGTATCGCCAATTAGAATTCCATCAGAATTATAAAATTGAACTCTTTCTAGATTTTGAAATAAAAATCTTGTTGATAGCAAAAAATTCTTCAATTCTTTCTCTTCGAAGTTAATTTTAAGTCTTTCAATGTGGTTGGATGTATTGTTAATTATTACAGTATGTTTTTCTACTCTTTGTTTTACTAAATTTGGCTGAATAGCTTGAAGATAAAAAAAAGTAAATAAGCCTAAAAATAAAAAAACAACTGAATTAAATATCAAAAATTTTCTTAATATAGATGAAGAGCTTTTAACTAAATTCATTAATTAACATTCCATCTGTAACCACTGCCATACCTAGTTTCGATTGATGAAAATTTTTCATCTACTTTTTTAAATTTTTTTCTTATCCTTTTGATATGACTATCTATAGTCCTATCTTCAATATCGGTATTTTCTTTATAAGCTATATCCATTAAATGCGCTCTCTCTTTAATAACACCAGGTCTCTGAGCAAGTTCTTTTACTATTAAAAACTCTGTAGTCGTTAACTTTTCAGGTAAGTTTTGTCCATTCCACTGGCATTCTAGTTGGCTTGGATCTAATTTAAGCTTTCCATGGACTATTAGATTTTTAGTTTCGTCTTGGGAATTACTTTTTTTCCTTAATTGAACTCTTATTCTTTCGACCAAAACCTTGATTGAAAATCCTCCAGACTTTTTTATAAAATCATCTGCACCAAGCTTTAAGCCGAGTAGTTCATCAACTTCTTCATCTTTGGAAGTAAGGAATATAATTGGAATTGACATCTTTTTTTTTATCCTTTTAAGAAGTTCCTCTCCGTCCATTCTCGGCATTTTAATATCAACGACAGCTAAATCAGGAGGGTTTCGAGATAAACCAACTAAAGCACTTTCTCCATCTATATATGTTTGCACTTTAAAGCCCTCTCTCTCGAGAGCTATACTGAGGCTTGTTAATATATTCCTATCATCATCAACAAGTGCAATAGTTTTAGACATAATAATATCCTAATAGTTTAAATTAAATTGTCAAAATTTAGGCAATTTAAATTTTAGTGAGCTTCATCCCAATTATTACCAGAATTAACGTTTACATCTAATGGGATTTTAAACATATGATAATCAGAGCTAGAAACTGACTCCATCGTTTTTTTTACAATTTTTTCAACATTCTTTTGATTCGATTTTTGGCACTCAAAAACTAATTCGTCATGTATTTGGAGAAGCATTTTTGCTTTGTATATCTTATTTGAGTTTATTAAGTCGTCAATTTTAATCATCGCAAGTCTAATGATATCAGCAGCTGAACTTTGAATTGGTGCATTTATTGCAGCTCTCTCTTGAAAGCTTCTAACGC
>CACHSH010000005.1 GCA_902582475.1 uncultured Pelagibacteraceae bacterium
AGTAACGGTTGATGATTTGGTACTGAATGAAGTAAAGAAGCTGATAATACTGCTGGTGCAGTATTTTTTTTGGCTGGTTCTAAAATAATTTCGTATTTTTTAAATTTAGATTTTTTTAGAAAATATTTAACTTTTTTAAGATATTTTGAATTTGTGCTTATTATTGGATAATCAAAAATTTTATTTTTAATTCTTTTGAAAGTTTTTTCTATAAGTGTCCATCCACCAAAATCAATAAACTGTTTTGCCGGGTTTTTGGTCGATTTTTTCCAAAGCCTAGTACCCTCACCTCCGCAAAGAATAACCGGTCTAATTTTCATTTAAATATCTGCGTAACACTTCACCTCTTCTTTTCCTCCTGGATGTGTTGATGCACCTAAATATGCTGGGCCAACTGTTTGGGCATACTTCCACAGAGTTCCATTGCCAAAGTTAATTTTTTTTGGTTTCCATTTTTTCTTTCTTTTAGTTAATTCTTTTCTTGAGAGTTTAACATTTATTGTTCCTTTTTTTGCATCTATATGAATAAGATCACCGTTTTTTAATAATCCAATTGGACCACCTACCGACGCTTCTGGACCAACGTGACCAATACAAAAACCTCTTGTTGCACCAGAAAATCTGCCATCTGTTATTAATGCAACTTTTTCACCTTTGCCTTGTCCATAAATAGCTCCTGTAGTCTGAAGCATTTCTCTCATACCTGGACCTCCTTTTGGACCTTCATATCTGATAACTATGATATCACCATCTTTGTATTTTCTTTTTAATACTGCTTTATAAGCAGACTCCTCAGTATCAAAACATCTTGCTCTTCCAGTAAATTGAAGTTTTTTTAATCCGGCAACTTTTACAATTGCTCCATCCGGTGCAAGATTACCTTTTAATCCTACAACACCGCCATCATTTGATAACGGGTTATTATGTTTTCTCATAACTTTTTGTTTATTATTAAATTTAATTTTTTTTAAATTCTCCTTCATGGTCTTTCCTGTCACCGTCATACAGTTTCCATGAATATATCCACCATCTAACAAAGTTTTCAATAACATAGGAACACCGCCAGCTTTCCACATATCTTTTGCAACATATCTGCCACCTGGTTTTAAATCAGCAAGATATGGTGTTTTTTTAAAAATTTTTGCAACATCCATTAAATCAAATTTAATTCCTATTTCATTTGCTAAGGCTGGCAAGTGCAATGCTGCATTAGTTGAACCTCCCGTAGCTGCGACTATAGTTGCTGCATTCTCTAAAGATTTTCTTGTAACAATATCTCTCGGTCTAATATTTTTTTTTAACAAATTCATAACTGCCTTGCCGCTTTGTAAAGCATATTTATCCCTCTGACCGTATGGTGCTGGTGTTCCGGCAGAATAAGGTAAAGCTAAACCAATAGCCTCCGATACACATGCCATAGTGTTTGCAGTAAACTGTCCACCGCATGCTCCAGCGCTAGGACAAGCTTTTAGTTCTAGTTTTCTTAAAGCATGCTCACTAATTTTACCTGAAGAATATTTTCCTACTCCCTCGAATACATCTAAAACCGTCACATCTTTTCCATTATATCTGCCTGGAAGAATTGATCCACCATATATGAATACACTTGGTATATTAAGTCTAAGCATTGCCATCATCAAACCTGGTAAAGATTTATCACAACCAGCAACTCCTACTAATGCATCGTAACAATGACCTCTAACAGTTAATTCTGTTGAGTCAGCAATAACATCTCTTGACACCAATGAAGATTTCATTCCTTCATGTCCCATGGCGATACCATCAGTAACCGTAATAGTACAAAACTCTCTTGGTGTACCACCAGAAAATTTAACCCCTTTTTTAACTGACTTAGCTTGTCTCATTAGTGCAATATTACATGGAGCAGCTTCGTTCCATGTAGAAACAACACCAACAAAAGGTTTTGCTACATCTTTCTCAGTTTCGCCCATCGCATAATAAAAAGATCTTTGTGGAGCTTTATCTGCACCTAAAGATGTATGTCTACTTGGTAATTTTTTTTTATCAAATTTATTCATTTTAGACTTTTTATTGTCAAATTAATTTTATCAATATCATTTTTTAATTCATTATAAGTATTTTTTTCCTGTTCCACAATATGCTTTGGTGCACGCTCTACAAAGCTGGAATTGTTTAATTTTTTACTGACAGAATCTAAATCTTGTTGAATTTTACTTTGTTTTTTTGATAAATTTTGCCTGATCAAATTAAGATCAATTCCTTTATCAAAATAAAGTTGTAAAATTTCACCGGTTATTACTAAATTTGCTGATTGTTTATATAAATCTTTTTTGAAGATTGAATTAATTCTTCCTAATTTTTTAATTACAATTTCATTTTGCAAAAATAATTTTTGTTTTCTTTTGTTTAATTTCTCTATTGAAATATCAACAAAAGAGCCTGGGCTAACATTAAGTTCGTTTTTAAAAGATCTTATGTTTGATATCAAATCAATAATTTCATTAACATTTTCAATATTTTTATCTTTTTTAATTTTTTTGTCATTAATCCAATTAGCATGCATTAAATATTTAGTCGATTTTGTTTTAAGCTTATTTTTTAGCCACAGTTCTTCTGTTATAAAAGGTATAAATGGATGTAATAATATTAATATTTCCTTGAAAATTTGACCAGATGTATTCCTTACTTCTTTAATATCTTTGTTTGTTTTAGAAGATAGGATAGTTTTAGAAAGTTCTAAATACCAATCGCAGTAACTATTCCAAACGAATTTGTAAACGGTTTTTGCAGCTTCATCAAAACGGTAATTTTTTATAGAATTTTCTGTTAAATTCTTCGTTTTAATAAGCTCATTATAAATCCACTTATTTATATTAAGTTTTAGGTTTTTAGGTTTAATAATTCCATCAAAACTACATTTATTTACTTTAAGAAAATTATTAACATTCCATATTTTTGTTAAAAAATTTCTATATCCTTTAACTCTTTGTTCCGATAGTTTTACATCTCTACCTGGTGATGCCATAGATAACAGTGTAAATCTTAAAGCGTCAGCACTGTAACTATCTATAAGAGCTAAAGGATCAATTACATTTCCTTTTGATTTTGACATTTTTTGACCTTTCTCATCTCTCACAAGAGCATGGACATAAACCTCTCTAAATGGTTCTTTGTTTAAGAATTGCATACCTAGCATCATCATTCTAGCTACCCAAAAGAAAATTATATCAAAACCAGTTACTAGAACTGATGTGGGATAAAATTTTTTTAAAAAATAATTTTTTGATGGCCATCCTAATGTAGCAAAAGGCCAAAGACCCGAGGAAAACCAAGTGTCAAGAACGTCTGGATCTCTTTTTAAATTTACATTATTTTTGTAAAATTTCTTTGCTTGTTGTTCAGCTTTTTTTTGATTTTCTGCAACAAATATTTTTCTATCTGGTCCATACCATGCTGGGATTTGATGTCCCCACCAAAGTTGTCTTGAAATACACCAGGGTTCTATATTGTTCATCCATTGAAAATATGTTTTTGACCAATTTGACGGAAAGAAATTGGTATTTTTGTTTTTTACAATTTTTTTGGCTTTTATAGATAATTTTTTTGCATCGCAGAACCATTGTTCAGTTAAAAAAGGCTCAATTATAGAATTAGATCTATCACCATAAGGTACTTTGTTTTTTATAGTCTCTTCTTTTTCAAAAACTTCTAATTCTTTTAATTTATCAATTATTTTTTCTCTGGCTTCAAATCTATCAAGACCTATATATTCATTTGGAGCATTATTATTAATTTTTCCATCCTCAGTAAAAATATTTATAGATTTTAGCTTCTGTCTTCTACCAACTTTAAAGTCATTAAAATCATGCGCGGGTGTAATTTTAACTGCGCCACTGCCTTGCTCTGGATCTGCGTAAACATCCTGAACTATTTTAAGTTTTCTGCCGACTATAGGTAGTATTGCAAACTTATTAACTAAATTAAAATATCTTTTATCCTTAGGATTGACAGCAATAGCTGTGTCACCAAGCATAGTCTCTGGTCTAGTAGTAGCAATTGTAATTGTTTTATCTGAATTCTCAATATTATACTTTATATAGTATAATTTTGAACTTACTTCTCTTTGATCGACCTCAAGATCAGATATGGCGGTCTTTAAAACTGTATCCCAATTAACTAATTTTTTAGCTTTAAAAATTAATTTTTGATTATAGAGATCTATAAATACCTTTACTACAGATTTAGATAAATTTTTATCCATAGTAAATGCATTACGTGACCAGTCACAGGAACAACCTAGTTTTTTTAATTGATTAATAATTTTTCCTCCATATTCCTCTTTCCATTCCCATACCTTTTTTATAAAGTTTTCTCTACCAATTGCATTTTTATCTATTCCATTTAATTTTAAATTTTTTTCAACTAAAGCTTGGGTGGCTATACCTGCGTGATCAGTGCCGGGTTGCCACAAAGTCTCAAAATTATTCATTCTGTGGTATCTTACCAAGACATCCTGTAAAGAATTATTTAGTGCGTGACCCATATGCAAACTTCCAGTGACATTGGGTGGCGGTATTACAATAGAAAAGGTGTGTTTATTTTTTTTAGGTTTAAACAACTTGTTTTTCTCCCAATACGAATAAATCCTGTCTTCTATTTTCTTGTGATTATATCTGTCTGAGCTCATAACTATAAATATTAATAATATTTGCAAACTTCTAGCTTTATTTTTATATATAAAGCTATATTAATCTAATTTTGGCCACGTGGCGGAATGGTTACGCAGAGGATTGCAAATCCTTCCATCCCAGTTCGATTCTGGGCGTGGCCTCCAAAATAGTTGTGTATTAAATATTTTAATATAACTTATTAAAGGTAGTCTAATATGTCAAAAATTCAAAAGAAAATATGGATAACAGGAGCTAGTAGTGGAATAGGTAAAGCATTAGCTTTAAAATTTTCTAATGAAGGATGGAAAGTTGCAGTATCAGCAAGACGAGTAGCTTTACTCGAGGAACTTGCAAAAAGAGAGAACATTTTTTCATATCCTTTAGATGTTTCTGATAATAAAAAAATATCAGAAGTTTTTAACAAAATAAAAGAGGATTTTGATGAAATTGACCTTTGCATTTTTAGCTCTGGTATTTATGAAAGAAATCTTGAAAAAGAAATAAATATAGAAAGTATTAGAAAAACTTTTGAAATTAATTATTTAGGAACTGTAAGTTGTGTTAAAGCTGTTGAAAAATACTTTAAAGAAAAAAAAGATGGTCATGTAGCTATAGTTTCTTCTCCTGTGGGCTACAGAGGTTTGCCTAAATCTACAGGTTATTCTCCTTCAAAAGCAGCTTTGAATAATTTTACTCAAGGAATATATTTTGATTTTAAAAAATTTAATGTCAAGGTAAGTTTAATTTCGCCTGGTTTTATAAAAACTCAATTAACAGACAAAAATGAATTTCCTATGCCGTTTCTTAAGTCAGCTGAATTTGCAGCAGACGCAATTTTCAAAGGTCTTATAAAAAATAAATTTGAGATAATATTTCCAGCGCAAATAGCATTTATGTATTGGATATTTAGAATTCTTCCAAATAAAGTATATAATTTTTTAATTGGAAAATTTGTAAATAGATAATTTATCTTATAAGACTCAAGCAAGACCGAAATATTAAAGGTAGATTCTTTATCCTAAAGTAGAATCTTTTATATCCATAATTTTTTAAATATTTTATTTTAGTATTATCAAGATTTCTATGCTTGAAAGTAAGATTGTATTGATTAAATTGTTCATAATTATTTTCTGTTATTTTATTTTCATAATGATTAAAAATTGGTGTTCCCGGATAAGGAGTAAATACACTGTATTGGACAAGTTGGTTTGACAATTTTATTGAGTAATCAATTGTGTTTTTAACACTTTCTTCAGTATCCTCGGGATTACCAAACATAAACATTGATTTAACAAAAATACCTTCTTTAACAAGTTTGTTAATTATTAATTGTTGGTCATCGTTAGCAATGGTAAATCTTTTTATATCTTTCAGAATATTTGAATTTGATGACTCGATACCTATATAAACCATCTTTAACCCAGATTGTTTAAGTAA
The DNA here is from genome assembly GCA_902582475.1 of uncultured Pelagibacteraceae bacterium. GTDB lineage: Bacteria > Pseudomonadota > Alphaproteobacteria > Pelagibacterales > Pelagibacteraceae > Anoxypelagibacter. Next base: position 6,090 of record CACHSH010000005.1, read on the forward strand.
CGAAATCATTTCATCGTCCAAATTTTTTAAATGGGTTTCGATAAGGTATTCAATTTTTAGTTTCTGATTAATTATTTCTTTACATAACTCAATTGTGTGTTTTCTATTTATCGAAAATACTGGATCTCTAAATATAAATTTGTTTGTTCCAATAGTCTCAATCCAATATTTAATTTCGGTCACTATATTTTTAATTGATCTTAATCTAACTTTTCTTCCTTGTTGCAAGGGATAAGTACAATAATTAAAACATGAGTATGGACAACCTCTTGTAGCAACAATTGGAATAGCCGACTTAGAATTAAACCCTAAAAAATTATTTCTTAATTTATAATTTTTTAAGTATTCGGACCAGTCGGGGAACGGTAGGTTGTCTAGATTATCTACTATCTCAGGTAATTGCTTTGATGATTTTTCATCCTGAAAAAAACTATCTAAACTTGATTTATCAAGATCCACATTTAAAAAAAAAGCCTCTGGTTCGCCTGGGACAACATAGATGTTTTTATCAAAATTATATTTTTTTTTCATTACATTAGCAAACACTCCTGTAACGAATATTTTTTTATTCTTTGAAACTAATTGCTTAAGTGCCTCTATTTCAGTTTCATGACAAATTATCGATGAGGTTGTAATAATATAGTCAATTTCATTAAGTTCGTTTAAATTATAATTTTTTGAATAAGTAGCGTGAGAATTTCTTTTTTTAAGTATCGACAATATATACATTGAATACATAGGGGGCATATTTATCATTTTTGAAACAAGTGTATTGATTAGTCTTGAAAAAAAACTGTTACCAAAATCATTACCAGTTCCATACCCGCCAGCGGTATCTTTCACTAGTCTCCAGTTATCATTTTTGTAAATATCTAAAATTAGAAACTTCATAAATTAGTTAGTATATTTTTTTTGCACTATATTCTAGACTAATTAAGTATTAAAGTAATTAAACTTAATATATATGATAGACAAAACAATTTTTGAAATTGCATCAAAATCAAAGAATATTGGTTCCTTAAATAAATGTACTCATTATTCAAAAGTTAAAAATTCAATGTGCGGTGATGAAATTAAAATATACCTTATTATAAAAAGAGGTAAAATTATTAAATTTAAATATGAAGGTAAGTCATGCTTGTATTCTCAAGCTTCAGCAAGTTTATTATCTGAAAATTTAAAAAATAAAGAGGCTAAAAAAATTGAAATACTTCTAAAAGACGCACCAAAATTATTTAATAATGGAAAAGAAAGAATATCAGATAAAACTTTGAAAAAATTTTTTAAAATTATAAACAAAAATAATATTGCTAGAAAAGAGTGTCTAATGTTGCCTATAAAAGCGACTTTAAAAGCATTAAATAAATAAAAAAATAGTTGTTAAATTTTTTAAAAAAAGTATGTTGTATTTATTCCTCGGTAGCTCAGTTGGTAGAGCAGTTGACTGTTAATCAATTGGTCGCAGGTTCGAGTCCTGCCCGAGGAGCCAATAAATTTCGATATTGTCAACCTGTGTCTTTTAAATTTGAAGAATTTCTTAAAATTTGAATTAGTTTTGTCTTGTCTGTTTCTGAAAGTTTTGAAAAAGTTTTTACTAAAAAAGAATAGTTTAAGTCAGTATCGTTATTTTCATGGCTTCCTTCAGCTTTATAAGAAGAAAAATCTTCATAAAAATAAGTTATCGGAACTTTAAGAAAGTTTGCAAGTTGCATTAATCTACTGGAGCTTACGCCGTTAGTGCCTTTTTCATATTTTTGTATTTGTTGAAATGTAACATTAATAGCATTTGCTACTTTTGTTTGGGTTAAACCTAGGGATAATCTTCGCATTCTTAATCTTTTACCCAAATGAGTGTTAAAAGTGTCTTCCATTGTCCCCTTTATTTCCTTGAAAAAAAGTAAATTGAACATGAAAAAATCATTTTAGGCAACAGTAAAAATATTTTTTTTTTGGGTCTTGTTAGCCTTAAAATAGTGATGAAAAGGGGTTGACATATAAAGAAAATAAAGGACAAGATTTATTCCAATTTAATAAAAAGCATAGTTTTTAAGTCTGTATTCCCATTGACCAAGCTTTTCATAAGACATTTTTAACCATAAAAGGGTTTCAGCATCATACCAAACAGTTAAGTTTATTTTTTTCTTTTTTAATGGCTTACTGTCATTAGATAAAAATTGAAACTTTAAAGATTTATAATTTTTTCCAAATATAGTTATATCTTTTTTTCCTAAAAATTTAACTTTTTGCGGTAAAATTCTTCCTGAAACGGCACTGATTTGAGTATTTTTATTAATAATTTCATGATTCCACCAGCTTCCAATTATATTTTTCTCGTTTGTTTGTCCTTTGAACGAAGAACCATCAATTTCAAATAGTTTTTTTGTTTTGTTAAGTGTTAAATTGACATATTTTCTCTTATCATTTTGAAAAGTCTCAGAAACGTAGTTATTTAATTGTCCATTTAAATAAGTTTCTTTAGTTTTTGTGCTGTAATTCATTAAATCTATACCAAGTTTTTTTACTTTAAATTGACCTTTTGTTGTAACTGATAAAAGGTCCTTATCCTTTTGAAAATTAAAAACATGGGTGCCAATTAGTTCATCATTAAGGAAAATTTCGTATTTTAGATACTTTAAATTACTATAATGATTTACATGGGCTTGTAAAAAGCTAAATAAAAAAATTGTTGTAATTAGCGTTAAAAATATAATTTTTTTTTTCATCACTGTCTTTGCGAGAACAGTTCATTAAAGTATTTGGCTTAGGAAAAGTTTTGTTCTTTCATTTTTAGGATTTGCAAAAAAGTCTTTTGTTTTGGCCCTTTCAACTATCATTCCTTCATCCATAAAAACGACTTCATCGGCCACTTCTTTTGCAAAACCCATTTCATGAGTAACAACTATCATGGTCATCCCAGCTTTAGCTAAATTAACCATTGCATCGAGTACTTCTTTTATCATCTCAGGGTCCAGTGCAGATGTTGGTTCATCAAAAAGCATAATTTTCGGTTCCATACACAAAGCTCTTGCGAGCGCAGCTCTTTGTTGTTGACCTCCTGATAATTGTCCAGGAAATTTATTTGCTTGATCAGATATTTGAACCTGTTCTAATTGTTTCATCGCAAACTCTTCGGCTTGTTTTTTTGGTGTTTTTTAACCCAGATTGGAGCTAAGGTACAATTATCTAAAATAGACAAATGTGGGAATAAATTAAATTGTTGAAAAACCATTCCAACTTCTGCTCTTATTTTTTCAATATCTTTAGTTTTTTCAGAGAGTTCGTTTCCATCAACTACAATTTGACCCTTTTGATGTTCTTCAAGTCTATTAATACATCTTATCAAAGTAGATTTTCCAGAACCAGAGGGTCCACAAACAACAATTTTTTGTTTTTCTTTAACTTCAAGATTAATATCTTTTAAAACTTGAAAATCTCCAAACCACTTATTTACATCCTTCATTTGAATAATAGATTCTGACATAAATTTATCTCTCCGTTTTATATTTCAATTCTAAGTATTGGCTATATTTACTCATAGCATAACAAATTGCCCAGAATAATATAGAGGCAAATATATAGCCTTCCATAGCATATCCAAGCCATTTAGGATTTGTTTTTGCCATTTGCAACATTCCTACAACTTCAGATAAACCAACAACAAAAATTAATGGCGTATCTTTTACTAAAGCTAAAAATGTATTTGCAATTCCAGGTATTACTAATTTTAAAGCTTGAGGCAAAATTACAAAAATTTGCATTCGCCAATAACCCATTCCTAGAGATTTAGCAGCATCATATTGACCTCTTGGTAAAGCTTGTAATCCACCTCTAATAACTTCCGCTACGTAAGCAGCTTCGAAAAGTATAATTGCAGCAATCACTCTAATGAGTTTGTCGACAAAAGCGTCTGATGGTAAGAACATTGGGAACATTACTGAAGACATAAATAAAACTGTAATTAAAGGTACGCCTCTCCAAAATTCTATATAACCTATTGAAATATATCTAATTACGGGAAGCTCAGATCTTCTACCAAGTGCTAAAATCATGCCAAGTGGAAAACAGAAAATTAATCCAAAGAAGGATACTATAAATGTTAAAGACAAGCCTCCCCATGCATTTGTTTCAACCCATTCTAAACCAAAGGAGCCTCCTGAAATTAAAAAATTAATAATAACAAATGCTATTATTGGATAAAAAATAGCGTAATAAAAAGTAATATAACTCTTTAATTTACCCCTCATAAAGTAACCAACAAATGCAAAACTTATTAAGAGGATAAATGCAGTGTTTATTCTCCAATGAAAGTCATTTGGATACATGCCGTACATAAATCTTCTGAACCAAACTTTGATATAAGTCCAACAAGCACCTTCGGTAGCTACACAAGCGTCTCTAGTATCACCTGATATAGTTGCCTCAAATATCATCCAATTTAGAGCTGGCGGTATAACCAATAAAGTAAGGAATATAATTACAAGTGTTAGTCCTGCATTGAATGTATTATTGTTTACACTTTGATTGATTTTATCAACTAATCTATTACCTGAATACTCAAGTCTTATCATTTGAAATCCGACTAAACCGATTATCAAAGGCAGAAAAAAATTTAAAATTCCAGGTAAAGAAGTTGAAAAATTAACGTTAAAAAAACTTCTTAAAATAACATCAAAAATACTAATAAAAATGAGGCCAGAACCTATATATAAATAGTTTTGAAAATTAGCACTGGTTGGTTTTAATATATTAATATTAATCATTTCACTTTTCTTTAATTGCTATTTTTTTGTTATACCAATTCATTAATAATGATATTGCCAAACTTAGAGTTAAGTAAGTTAACATTGTTATTGAAACTATCTCTATGGCCCTACCCGTTTGCATTAATGCGGTCCCAGCGAAAACCAGAACTAGATCTGGATATGCTATAGCGGCTGCTAATGATGAATTTTTAGTCAAATTCAAGTATTGATTAGTAGTTGGTGGAATAATTATTCTTAAAGCTTGGGGCATTATAACAAGTTTAAGTATTTGATTAGACGTTAGGCCTACAGAAGCAGCAGCTTCTTTTTGACCTTTGCTTACACCTTGAACACCTGCTCTTACACATTCAGCAACGAAGGTGGCAGTATACAAAGATAAAGCTAGCACCAATGCTAGTAGTTCGGGCGGAACACTTAAGCCCTCGGCATATATGAAAGATGTTTTAGACAATTGTTTTAAAACTGGTAGTGCAACTTCTAATTGAACCATTCCGGTTGCAAATGTTATTGCCGGAAATAATAATAGTAATCCAACTGAAATTAAAAGAACTGGAAGCTGTTGACCTTTTTCCTCTTGTAGTTTTCTCGCGTAATTTCTTACAAACACAATGGAAATTATTGCAGCTAAAATTGAATAAAATAAAATATCAAAATTTTCCCATATAAAACGAGGAATATAGTAACCCTTAACAGTTAAATAGGTAACACCAAAGAGAGGTTCTGTATTTTCAGGCAAAGGTAACGCTCTTAAAGCAGCGTAGTACCAGAAAAAAATTTGTAATAGTAAAGGTACATTTCTGAAAAATTCAACATACCAAGCTGCAGTATTTTTTATTAAATAATTTGGCGACAACCTTGCAATACCAACGATAACACCAATTATAGTACAAAAGATAATACCTAAAACAGAAACTAAAATTGTATTTAAAAGTCCAACTAAATATGCTTTTGCATAGGAATGTGAACCATCATATTCGATTAAAGAAAACTGGACATCAAAAGAGGACTCTTGATTTAAAAAACCGTAACCAAAATCAATGCCTCTCTCGTCCATGTTTAACTGGGCATTAATTGTAAAAAAACCAATCACTGCCACTACGAATAAGAGTGTTAATAACTGAGGTATAATACTTTTAATTCTGTGATTCATCGATTGTCTATGTATAAAAAAAAGGGCTAGATAAATCTAGCCCTTTATTTTTAGTAATAATTAATAACAATTATCTTGCTGGTGGAACGTAAAGTATACCACCTTTAGTCCAAAGTTGATTTGGACCTCTATCTGGTAAAATTCCAGTATCAGCTATATTTCGTTTGTAGCTTTCACCATAGTTACCAACTTGCTTGATAATTCTTAAGCTCCAGTCGTTATCTAGACCAAATGCTGCTCCTAATTCACCTTCAGCTCCAACTAATCTTTTAACTGCTGGATTTTCTGAAGATTTCATACTGTCAGCATTAGCAGATGTTATACCGTACTCTTCTGCTTCAATCATAACGTTCAGTGACCATCTAACAATGTCTTCCCAAACAGCATCGCCCTGTCTTACAACAGGTCCTAATGGCTCTTTAGAAATTGTTTCTGGTAGCACTATATGATCTCCTGGTTTGCTCAATTTAATTCTTTGAGCTGCTAAACCAGATTTATCAGTAGTGTATGTATCACATCTTCCTGCATCATATGCAGCTACGACTTCGTCAGCTTTTTCAAAAGTTACAGGTTCATATTTAATTCCTTTAGAATTAAAGAAGTCCCTCATGTTAAGCTCTGTTGTTGTACCTAAGTTAGTACAAGCTGATACACCTGCTTTAAATTGATTTACAGATGTTATTCCAGAACTCTTTCTAACCATGAAACCTTGTCCATCATAGAAGTTTACACCAACAAAAGTTAAACCAATGTCAGCATCTCTAGATAATGTCCAAGTAGTATTTCTTGATAAGACGTCTATCTCACCAGATGTAAGTGCTGTAAATCTTTCTTTTGCGCTTAATGGAAAAAATTTAACTTTTCCAGAATCGCCAAGTGTAGCAGCTGCAACAGCTCTACATAGATCTACGTCAACACCTGTCCAGTTTCCTGATGCATCAGCATTAGAAAATCCTGGAAGACCTTGAGAGACACCACATCTTACAAAACCCATCTTTTGAGTTTTTTTAAGAGTTTTTGATTTTTTTGCAAACGCACTAGTTTCGAAACTAACTAATAGTGCAATTGATGTAAGCAAATAAACCAACGCTTTAAATGTTCTTAGCATTATTTATCCCCTTTTTTATTGTTAACAATAAATTACAAATGATTGTAATTTGACTTATTATGTTTGATTAAAATTGGTTCTTCAAGATGTTAAAGTGGTGTCTAATAATGACATGATCAAAGTAGGGTTATTAGTGCATACTTTATGTAGTTAAATTAATTAAAATTTTATCTAAATGATGATTTCATCAATTTTTAGGTGATAGTGGCGCGCCCTGAAGGATTCGAACCTACGACCCTCGGTTTAGAAAACCGATGCTCTATCCAGCTGAGCTAAGGGCGCTCAAATTTAATTATATATACTTACTTAAAAACATACCAGGTGGTCAATAAAAATTGGTGTTTTAATTCCAAATTTTTCAGACTTCTCATGTTGATGAATATGATGAGAATGAACAAAAACTGGTATTTTTTCATCAGTTACTGTTTTTAATGTGTAAATAAAATTAGTTCCTCTAAATTTTCTGTCAACAACCTCTAATTTCAATTTACTTTGATCGTCATGTCTTAAATCTTCTGGTTGTAATAATAGTTTAACTTTTGAGCCAACTGGAAAATTATTAACTAACTTTCCACGAATTTCACCAAGTGAAGGATGGCTTAAACTATGAACGGCGCAATCAGTCTCAACTACTTTTACGTCAACAAATACTCCCCTATTCAAAAACTTTGCTACCTCAAGGGAATTTGGTTCGTGGTGTATATTATATGGTTCATCATACTGTTTGAGTGATTGATTTAATAATATTCCACATTTATCACCCATGAAAAATGCTTCATATGAATCATGAGTTACAATTATTGTTGTAATATTGAACTCTTTTAAAATATCTTTAATTTTTTTTTGTAATTCTTCTTTCAAACTAGTGTCTATATTAGCGAATGGCTCATCTAATAAGAGCAAATCTGGTCTTGAAAGTAATGATCTCGCTAATGAAACTCTTTGAGCTTCACCAGAACTAATTTGGTGAGGATATTTCTCTTGAATGCCTTCTAAATGAAGAATTTGAATTAAATCTTTATCTGAATAATTAAATTTAGAACCGTTTTTTCTTTTGGCCCCAATATTAATATTTTCCAAGACATTGAAGTGTGGAAACAAAGAATTGTCTTGAAAACACATAGCAATATTTCTTTTTTCGGGTTCGAGATTAAAATTTTTAGAGGATATTGTTTTTCCTTTAAGATTTATCTCTCCTGACTTTAAATCTTGTAAGCCTGCAATCGTTCTCAAAATTGTAGTCTTTCCAACTCCAGATGGTCCTAATAAGCATACGATTTCGCCTTTTTCTTTTATTGTTAGTGATACATTGTCAATTTTGTTTTTTTCACTTGCAACAAAAGTAGCGTTTTTAATTTCGAGAAAATTTGAGCTCATTTGGATGTAATATAACTTTATTTTTCAGAAAGTATATATTTAGAAATAAATAATATAAATATACTGGCCCATATAATGAGACATAAAGATGGAAAAGCGGCCGCTTCAAGTAAATCTTGCGCAGCATACGAATAGGCTTTTGTTGCGAAAGTCTCAAAATTAAAGGGTCTCAATATTAAAGTGATTGGGAGTTCTTTAATAATTTCCAAAGCTATTAAAACACCAACAAGCAATATGTTGGTCCTTAAATAAGGTAGGTGAATAGTTGAAAATGTTTTAAGTTTTGAATATCCAAGAAGGTATGCGTTTTCATCGATTGAGTTATTTATTTTAGAGTAACCAGATTTAATTCCATTGTAAGAAAGTGAAAAAAATCTTACGAAATACGCAATCACAAGACCAACAATAGATCCAATGAATATATTTTTAAAACTATTAAATCCAAAATTTGAACTTAACAAATCACTAAACCAAGAAATAAACGTTATAAATGCAACAGCTAAGATTATTCCTGGTAGCGCATACCCTGATACTGAGAAAGTAGACAAATAACTAATTAATTTATTTTTAGATACTCTATTTCCATAATTAGTCATAAATGAAAAACTGATTAAAAATAAACTAGATAAAAATACTAATAATAATGTGTTCATATTTAGTGACCAAAAATTAATATCTTGAAAATATTTTGGAAATTTAATTGTCCAATATGTCATTTGAGAAACAGGAAAAACAAAACTGCAAAAAAATAAAATTGAGCAAAAACACATCGCAAAAAAAGATTTACCACCTACCAACTGAATTTTCGGAATAGGCTTATTGCCTTTTGAGTTTTGATGATATTTTGCACCTTTTCTTGATAAATTCTCTATAACAAACAATAGAAGGATAAAAAATAATAAAACAAAAGATAATTGATTTGCTGTTGTTAAATCATCAAAAGAGATCCAGGCATTATAAATTGCAGTAGTTAATGTCGAGATGCTAAAAAAATCTACGGTACCAAAATCTGACAAAGTTTCCATAGCAACAAGTGACAAGCCCACAACTATTGCAGGTCTTGCTGAAGGCAAAATAATTTTAAAAAAACTTTCATATGATGATAGACCTAAATTTTTTCCCACTTCTATAAGATTATGAGATTGGAAAACAAAAGAGGCCCTTGTTAAAACATAAACATAGCCAAACAAAGAGAAAGAAATTGAAAACATAGACCCAATCAATCCGTCAAATTTAGGTATATTTTTATTATAATCTCCTTCTCCAAATAAAAAAGTTAATATACTGAATGCAGTCCCGTAATTTTCAAAAAAAGCAACCAAAGAATAAGCATAAATATAAGCTGGAACTGCAAAAGATAATATCAACGCCCATTTAAAAAAATTCACTCCAGGAAATTTATAAAAAGATACAAAATAAGCTGAGGTTACACCAAATATAAATGTTAGTGATAAAACACCCAATAAAATTAAGAATGAATTACTTAAATATTTTAATAGAAAAGTGTCTTTTAAAAGATCTAAATAATTTCCTGTTGTATCGAAAAAACTTAAAAAAACTGTAAATATAGGTATTGCAACCAGTAAAGGTACCAAAAAAGCAAAAATAACCCAAAAATTTATCCTCTTTATCAATTCTCCTCCTAAATTTAGTCCCCGGAGGAGACCAGGGGCTAAATTATTCTATTATAAAATTACCAACCAGCTTCGTTCATTACCTTCAAAGCTTTAGCTTGGAGTTTTCCATAATTAGAAACTTTTGTTTTTAGATCTTGTTTAAAATCTAAACCAAATTGTGCAATTAATTTATTTGCCTTAACTCCTGGTATCATCGGATACTCAAAAGTATTGTTAACAATATGCTGTTGAGCTTCGGGGGTTAGAAGAAACTCTAACAATTTAACTGCATTAGCTTTATTAGGTGCGTGTTTTAATATACCGCCGCCGCTAATGTTCATATGTGTACCTCTTCCGTCCTGATTTGGGAAGAAAGGCATTACTTTTTTAGCTGCCGCTTGTTGTTCAGCGCCTTTTTTTCCAGATAACATTAAAGCTAAGTAATATGTGTTTGCTACAGCCCAATCTGCTTCTCCAGCAGCTACAGCTAATATCTGTGCTCTGTCGTTACCAGTTGGTTTTCTAGCAAAGTTATTTACCATTCCTTTCGCCCAAGCTGCAGTATTTTTCTCACCATTATTTTTAATAAGTGATGCAACTAAAGACTGATTATAAATGTTGCTTGATTTTCTTATTACTACTCTGCCTCTATATTTAGGATCAGCTAAATCTTCATAACTCATATTCCATGAAGGATTAACTGTTTTTGGATTGTAATAAATTATTCTTGCTCTTTTTGCTATTCCAACCCAATAAGGTGATCTAAAATTAGCAGGTACAACTTTTTTTAGGGCTGCTGAACTTGCTCCCTTTTGAAACATTCCTTCAGCTTGAAATGCTCCTAATCTTCCAGCATCTGCAGTTATATAAATATCTGCCTTGCTGTCCTTCCCTTCTTCTTTAATTCTTTTTTGTAAAGCTTTGTCTTTCCCGGATACAACATTAACTTTTATTCCAGTTTTTGCCGTGAATTTTTCATAAAGCTGAACATCAGAATCGTAGTGTCTCGCACTGAAGACGTTTACTTCATTTGCGAAAACTGAGTTTGCAATTAGCAATGTTGAAAACAAACCAACAATAGCTAATCCAACTATTTTAATTAACTTATTCATAATATTCTCCATTTGAGAACTATTATCATATAAATGATAATGATTATCAATGGCAAAAACGTCGCATATCTGACTATTTTAGTAGGAATAGAGAATAATATTTTTGATTATCTAACCAAACTCGCTCGGTAGTCCAACCGGTATTTGAAGCCAGTCTTGTAAAAGATTGAATAGTAAATTTATTTGAAATTTCAACTAAGATTCTCTCACTCTTTTTTAAAAAAAATCTTTTATTGCCAATTTTAAAGTTTTGATTAATTTTGCTTACTAAAAAACCTTGAATACATTTTAATTTAGTGTTGTAAAAACCATGATAATAAAAATCTTTAATATTTAGATTAGTTTTTTGTGTTCTATTGATAATATTGATTAAATTTAAGCTAAATTTAGCTGTATAACCATTTTTGTCATTGTAGGCTTTATCAAGTGTTGTTTTATTTTTAATAAGGTCAACACCAATAAATAAATAGTTGTTTTTACTTATACTTTTTCTTAACTTTTTTAAAAATTTAATTTCCTCTTTGTTGTAAAAATTACCAATAGACGAACCTAGAAAAAAATACACTTTTGTTGTTTTTTTAAGATTGGGTATTTTAAATTGCTTAGAATAATCAATTTTTTTAGGTTTTATTTTAATTTTTGGATATTGTTTTTTAAGTTTTTTTACTGACTTTTTTACATAATCTAACGATATATCGAGTGGAACATAATATTTTACATCCTTATTAATTAATAACTTTATCTTATCTATAGCTCCGCTTCCAAGTTCCACATACGATAACTTACCATTAAATAGTTTTGGTATTTCTTTTGAAATTTTTTTAAGTATCTCTTTTTCTTTTCTTGTAGGATAATATTCTTTTTGTTTTGTGATTTTCTCAAAATATTTACTTCCTAGTAAGTCATAATGATACTTTGATGGAATTTTTTTGTTTTTTTTAGATAAACCAGTAATTAGGTCTTTTTTGAATGTCATTTTATTAAGTTAATGATTTAAAATTTGATCGATAATATTACCTAGTTTTAATATTATCTTGTGGAACGATTTTTTGAGTTATTCTGTCTAAAACAATTGCTAGTATTACTATACCTGTACCACCAATTACAGCTGCACCAATATCTAATCTACCAAGAGCAACGTATACGGTCAAACCTAGACCACCAGCTCCAATTAGAGCAGCAATTACTACCATTGATAAAGCTAGCATTAATGTTTGATTTACTCCTGCCATAATAGTTTTTAATGCAAGAGGTAATTCAATTCTGTGTAAAATCTTAAATTTTGATAATCCTAAACTAGCACCAGCTTCTTTAAATCCTTTGCCCACTTGTCTAATTCCAAGATTTGTTAGTCTGATTACTGGTGGTAATGCAAATATAATTGTTGCTACCACTCCAGGTGTTAAACCAACACCAAATAGCATTACAACAGGTATAAGGTAAACAAAACTAGGTATAGTTTGCATTATATCTAGTATGGGTCTTAAAATTATTTCAAAAACTTTACTTCTCGAAGCAGCAATGCCTAATGGTATTCCAATAATCATACAAAAGATTACAGCAGTAAAAATCATAGCAAGAGTTGTCATGGTTTCTTTCCAAAGATCAACTAAATCAATAGAGATTAAGCTTAAGGCTGCAAAAAAAGCAAATTTTACTCCGTTTGTTTTCCAAGCAAAAAAAATAAATATTAAAACGACAATCGGAAATGGTATCCAATTAAATAGTGTGTCTAATCCTTCAAGAGTAGCATCAATGGGTGCGGCTAGCTTCTTAAAGAGCGGCCGTTGTGTAAACAGCCACTCTTTAATATTTCTTTCAATCCATTCTGCTATTGGAATGTAGATTTCGTAGTCAGAAGGTGCAAGTTTTAAGTTCACTGAACTTATTATTGCAACTTATTTAATCCAACTATTGAAAGTACTTTGGTTAGCTTTGATCCATTCAGCAGCATGCTTTTTGATTGCTCTTTCGCTTTTCTCGCCCGCATTCATTTTCATGTTTTGAGCAGCAATATCAGCTAGAGGAATTGATGCTTTTTTAAGCATCTTCTCTATATCTTTATTTGCTTTTAAGAAATCTGCGTTAGCAGCTGGTCTGATGTCATCAGCACCAAAACCCATATTAATTTTAGATTTTGTTGCGTTAGGAACGCTAACTTTTTTAGTAGCGCTGTAAGGAACTTCTATCCAAACAACGTCCTGTCCAAGTTTTAAAGCACCAACAGTCCAATTCGGAGTCCATGTATAAAATAATACTGGTTTTCCGTTTTTGTATTTAGCAACTACGTCAGCCATTGAAGCAGAGTAGTCAGCTTTTACTGGATTAATAAAATCACCTAAGCCTAGTTCAGCAAAGTGTTTTGTAATTTGCTTTTCACAACCCCAACCTGGAGGGCAAGCAACCATGTCTGCTTTACCATCGCCATTAGAGTCCCATGCTTTAGCGTTATTTTTAATATCCATTACGCTTTTGATTCCATACTTGTCAGCTGATTTTTTATCAACTAGATAGCCTTGTAATCCGCCTTTTTTCATCACGTAACCAACGGTTTTAACTTTTCCTTTGGCTTCTTTGATGTAACCATCGTGAGTTCCAAACCATCCATTAACCCATAGGTCTAGATCTCCCGCAGCTGCAGCTACGTAAAATACTGAAGGTTTGATAGCTTTAGGTTCAGTTACTGTGTGTCCCATTGCTTCCAAAGCTTGTTTGTATATTTCAGCTTGGAAATAACCAGTATCCCAATTTGCTTTTGCCATTTTAACTTCCGCAGCATTAGCAGCGTTTGTGATAGTGATCGAAGTAAACAGAGCAACTATTAACTTAAATAGTCTCATTTTTCCCCCTTAATTATTAATTAATAATTGGAAAAAACTAACATGTATAAAATGTTAATGTAACCGCAACACAACTAAAAAGTGAATCTTATTACTAAGTAAAATAAGGGTTTTTTGAGGAAAATTATTGTTTTAACTTACAATTCTTGCATAAACCGAAAAATTCTAAATTATATTTCTTATATTTCATTCCAGAATTATCTTCGAAATTACTCAAGTATTTAGATAGTTTGGTGTTTTTTATTTCTTTTACGTGTTCGCAATTATTACAAATTGAAAAAGCTGTTGCTTTTGAAATTTCACAATCAGAATTTTTACAAGCTATAAAAGCATTTTTACTTTTGATTTTATGTATTTTTCCTATTTCAATAAGTTTTTCCAAAGCTCTATAAACCTGCAAGGGTGCTTTAATACCTCTTCTTTGAACGTTATAAAGTATTGAGTAAGCTTTTAGCGGTCCTTTTGCCTTTTCAATTATACTAAGAACAATTTGTTGGTTTTTTGAGAGCTGTTCTTGTTTCTGAGTCATAAATTATTTTAACACTTTCATTTATTTTTTCAAATCTGAAACTTTTTTAAATTTTATTAATGATAATATAAACAATAACAATGTAGCGGTTATAATTGATGGTCCTGAAGCTGAATTAATTTTCAATGATGTGAATAAACCAACTAAAACAGATATAAGTCCAAATATTACTGAAAAAATAACCATCTGTTTAGGATTATTTGAGACATTTCTTGCGGTTGCGGCAGGAATAATAAGCATACCTGTTATCAAAAGTAATCCTACAATTTTAATTGAAATTGCAATAAGAGCTGCAGTTAGAATAGTAAAAATTGCATTGAATTTATCAGGCTTCATACCCTCAGCTTCTGATAGTTCATAATTTACTGTGGATGCAAATAATGGCTTCCAGATTAATTTCAGAATAATTAGTATTAAACCTCCACCTATCCAAATAACCAATAGATCATTTTGATTTACAGCTAAAATATCTCCAAATAACAAAGCCATTACATCAAATCTTATTGAAGTTAAAAAACCTATAACTACAAGACCAACAGCTAATGAAGCGTGAGCTAGTAGACCTAATAAAGCATCATTTGGTAATTTTGTTTTCTTTTGTAATTGTAATAATAAAATTGCTAAGACTGCAGAAATTACAAAGACTGAAAACGCGATATTAATTTCAAAAAATAATGCCATGGTAACACCTAATAATGCTGAATGAGCCAATGTACCTGCAAAAAAAGACAGTCTTCTCCAAACTACAAAGCATCCAAGTGGTCCGGTTACAAGTGAAATGCCAATACCTGCTATCAGTGCTCTAGTAAAAAAATCATCAAACATAATTATTTTTTGGGATCTATAGATCCATCAGCTGAATGCGAATGGTCGTGTTCGTGTTCATATAAAGATAATATATTTGAAGCTCTATCTCCAAATAATTCTTTATATTTTTTATCCTGTACTACTGTTTGAGGTTTTCCCGAACAACAAACATGTCCGTTTAAACATATAACAAAATCTGTTGCTGACATCACAACGTGAAGATCATGTGAAATTAAAAGAATTCCACAATTTAATTTTTCTGATATTTTTTTAATTAATTCATACAAAGCAATTTCGCCTTTAAAATCAACACCTTGTACTGGTTCATCTAATACTAAAAGTTCAGGTTTTTTTGCAATGGCTCTTGCTATAAGTACTCTTTGAAATTCACCGCCGGATAAATTACTTAAGCTTTTATTTTTTAAATGATCAACACCCGTTAAATTTAAAGCAACATTAATTTGATCATTTTTTAAATCTTCAGTTAACGACATAAAATCAATTACTCTAATAGGAAGCGTCCAATCCACTGTAACTTTTTGTGGTACATAACCTATTCTTTCAGTAAATCTTTTTACTCTACCTTCTATTTTTTTATAAATACCTAAGGCAATTTTTGCTGTGGTCGACTTGCCTGATCCATTGGGGCCAATTAAAGTAACTATTTCACCTTGTTTTATTTCTAATGAAACTTCTTTTATTAATGCTTTATCATTTAAATAAAAGCTCGCGTTTTCCACTTTTAGGAGAATTTGGTTATTTTTATTTTCCATAATAAAACCCTTGATTAACAAAATGTAATATTATAACAAACGTTATATTATAACAAATTAAGGAGCAACATGAAACGAAACCTATTTATTGCATTATTTTTATCTATATTTTCTTTTAACAGCACAGTATCTGCAGATGTTAAAGTAGTTACTTCAATTAAGCCAATACATTCTTTGGCTGCATACGTTATGGATGGTGTTGGAAAACCTAATGTAATAGTAGATGGTTATAATTCTCCACACGGTTTTAGTTTAAAACCTTCGCATGCAAAAATGATCGAAAACGCTGATCTAATTATTTGGGTTGGTGAGGATTTAGAAGCGTTTCTAGAAAAACCATTAGACTCAATTGCAAAAAAAGCAACAAAAGTTGAATTAATGGATTTAAAAGGAATTAAAAAATTAAAATTTAGAGAAAAGAATATATTCGAAGGTCACGATGATCACGGACATAAAAAAGATAAGCACGATGATCACGGACATAAAAAAGATAAGCACGATGATCACGGACATAAAAAAGACAAGCACGATGATCACGGACACGAAGGCCATGCTCATGGGGAACACGATCCGCACATTTGGTTAGACCCAATGAACGCCAAAGTTATTATTAAAGAAATTACAAATCAATTGGTTAAGCTTGATTCAGCAAACAGCTCAAAATACAAAGCTAATTCTAGAGAAGCTATTTCTGATATAGACGCGTTAACAAAATCCATCAAAAAAGACTTAAATAAAAATTCAAGAGTTGTAGTTTTCCATGATGCTTATCAATATTTTGAAAATAGATTTGGAATTAAAGTTTTAGGAGCGTTAACAGTAAATACAGATGTATTGCCTGGAGCTGAACAATTAGCTGAGATTAGAGAAGTTATTGAGCATGAAAAAGTTAATTGTATTTTCTCAGAACCACAGTTTAATCCATCAATTATAAAAACAATTGCAAAAGATACTAATATTAAAACTGGTGTGTTAGATCCTCTAGGAGCAACTATAGACAAAGGTAAAGGCATGTATTCAGAATTACTGAAGAATATGTCTTCGTCCTTTAAAGGCTGCTAATTTTTGATCCTATTTTTATTTGAATCAAAGAAATAAACATTTTCTTTAGAGAATGATATTTGGGAATGATCTTTATCAATATTACTTGAAGTTTTTATTCTAAACTCTTCTCCATCCACAGACGAGTATATAATCTTATCAAATCCAAGATTTTCTATGAGATCAATCTTAATCTTGGCTTTTATATCTTGAGAATTATCTGCCTTAATATGTTCAGGTCTAATTCCAAGATAAATATCATCATTAAATTTATAACCATTAAACTGGATATCGCTGTTAAAAATATTAATTGTATTTCCGTTTTTAATTTTTCCTTTATCAATTTTTAAAATATTCATTCTCGGGGACCCTATAAATTCTGCTACAAAAATGTTATTTGGATTATTGTATATTTCATCAGGTGATCCATATTGCTCCATTACACCTTGATTTAAAATAACAATCTTATCAGCTAGTGTCATGGCCTCTACTTGATCGTGTGTAACATAAATCATATTCGTACTAAGTTTTTTATGAAGTTTTGAAATTTCTACACGCATTTCTGATCTTAATGCAGCATCAAGATTTGAGAGCGGTTCATCGAACAAAAACAATTTAGGGTTTCTCGTTATTGCACGACCTATTGCCACTCTTTGTCGTTGTCCACCAGAAAGTTGTCTTGGTTTTCTCAACAAGAGATCTTCGATTTGAAGAGTTTTTGAGGCATCTTTTACCTTTTTATCTATTTCATTTTTATCAAGTTTTTCATTTTTCAATCCGAATGACATATTTTCATAAACATTCATGTGTGGGTACAAAGCGTATGATTGAAAAACCATTGCAATTCCTCTTTTTGATGGAATTAAATTATTAATTATTTTATTATCTAAATGTATTTCACCTTCATCAACAGACTCTAAACCAGAAATCATTCTTAGGAGTGTGGACTTCCCACATCCTGATGGGCCTACGAGAACAATAAATTCGCCGTGATTAATTTTAATATTAAATTTATCTATTACCTTGTTTGTACCAAATGATTTTTCAATATTTTTTAATTCTATAGTAGCCATACAACTTCTGGTTTAACTTTAATTTTTTTTTTTAAATTTCTTAATAAAATAAAGTAATGCAAAATTTATATGTCTTCTATAATTTTTTTATGGGGTTTTCATTCTCGACAGATTTGGTAGGTTTTCACGTTTATATATAAAATTATTAGGGGGATAAATGAAAAAAGTAATAATTTATCTTTTTGCTTTAGTATTTTTGGCAAACTCGAGTTATGCCGGAATTACATTTTGGACGACTGAAGTACAGCCGGCTAGAATGGAAAAGCAGAAAGAAATGGCTAAAGCTTTTGAAGCCAAGTCAGGTATTAGCGTAGAAGTAATTCCTGTTGAAGAAAAAGATCTTGGAAAAAGAGCTACGGCAGCAGCAGCTGCAGGTGATCTACCGGATGTGATTTATCATACACTTCAGTATGTATTACCATGGGCAGAAGCTGGGATATTAGATGTTAATGCTAACAACGCAGTTGTTAAATCTTTGGGCAAAAATACTTTTGCTCCAGGTGCACTTAACATGGCAAAAAAAGGTGGGAAGATAGCCGCTGTACCAGTTGATGGCTGGACACAGATGGTTGTTTATAGAAAAGACCTTTTTAAACAATTTGGACTACAGCCACCAACAAACTACGCAAATATTACAAAAGCAATTTCTGTTATGTCTAACGCTGATAGATTTGGTTTTGTTGCTGCAACAAAAACTGACGAAAACTTCATGAGCCAAGTACTTGAACATGTGCTTTTAGCTAATGGAGTAAACTTAGTGAAAAAAGGTGGAACAAAAAAACAAGGTAAAGAACTTAAAAATGCTTTAGAATTTTACAAAGTATTAGCTAAAGCAAGTCCTCCAGGAGAATTGTTCTGGAAACAGTCTAGAGAACTTTACTTTGCTGGTAAAACACCAATGATTATTTGGTCACCATTTATTATGGATGAATTAGCTGGTCTAAGAGACTCAGCTCCTCCAACAATAAATAGTGATCCTACATCACCGGAACTAGCATCAAAAACTGGATTCATTACAAACTTTAGTGGTCCAAATAATAAAAAAGGTGCTGCTTGGGCAGATGTTAGATACTTTGGTATTACTGCTGATGCTGATACTGATGAAGCTAAAAAATTCATCGAATATTCAATGGATGAAGGTTACACAGCTACATTATCTATCGCACCAGAAGGTAAGTTTCCTGTAAGAAGAGGAAATAAAAGTGATCCAGCTGCTTTTACAAAAGCTTGGAGTAAGCTACCAGTGGGTGTAGATAGAAAGAAACCTTTAACTGAACTTTATTCTGCAGATGTTATTAATAACATCGTAGCAGGTTTAGATACTGCTAATAGATGGGGTGTTAAAGAGGGTGAACTTTCTAGAGCATCAAAAATCATTAATGCACAATTCTTAAATAGAATCACAAGGGAATTTATTGATGATCAAATTTCAGTTGATGAAGCAGTTGATAAAATCAACGCTGAATTAGCTAAATTTTAGTAAAATTATTTTTAAAAAGCGGGTAATATAATATTATCCGCTTTTTATATGACAGATACTTTATCAAAAATAGAAAAAAGAACAGCATACACGCTCTTATTACCAGCAGTGTTTTTGGTATTCGCTATAGTATTATTTCCAATTTTCGCAAATATTTGGATAAGCTTTAAGGAAGTACAATTAAAAGATATTAGAATTCCTGAACCTAGAGCAAAAAAGATAGTTAAAAGTATTTCAGAAGATAAAACAAAATTAAAAATAGTTTATAGACTTAGGAATAGTTCACTAATTGAAGATATAAATAATATTAAATTTTCAGACAAACTCCCAAAAAATATTGAACCTGTAGATCTTGACTCAAGATGTATATTTAAATCCAAGAAAATTAAATGTGATTTTGGAAATTGGGAGGCAAAATATAGAGAAAATTTTGAGATTATCATTCAAAATATCAATGGTGATTTAATTGATAAAAACATTATTAAATCTCAAAAACCTAGACTATCCGGTGATGCTGACAATATTTTATTAACTACTAAATTTTCACTAAAAAATTTCAAAAAAGTTTTTAATGAAAATGAATTTTTAGATTTATTGCTAACAACTTTTTATTTTACTTTTTTTGGGACAGTTGGTGCAATTATTTTTGGTATGTTCGCAGCTCAATTAGTAAATCAAAAGTTTTATGGCAGAACTTTTATGAGAAGTATTCTACTTTTTCCATATGTCGGACCTGTTGTTGCTTTAGCATACACATGGACTTTATTGCTAGATCCAAATAGTGGTTCTTTAAATGCATTGTTAGTTAATTTTGGTATCATTGATAAACCAATAAATTTATTGGGTCAGAAATATATGACACTAAATCTATTAGGTTTTGATATTAAATTAAGGTTGGCATTAACTACAGTAATAATGTTTGAGATTTGGAGATATTTTCCCCTAGCCTTCTTATTTATTCTAGCAAGATTGCAAGCAGTGCCTAAAGATTTGTACGAAGCTGCTGAGGTTGATGGCGCTGGACCACTAAGAAAATTTGTTAATATTACTCTTCCGCAAATAACAGCAATTTTATCTATTTTATTTATGATTAGATTTATTTGGAATTTTAATAAATTTGAAGACATTTTTCTTTTAACTGGTGGTGCATCAGGAACAAGAACTTTACCAATTAATGTTTACCAACAAGGTTTTGCTGTTTCTGACATAGGTATGGGGTCGGCGGTTTCAATTGTTATAGTTATGTTACTGATAATTTTTATGATTATTTATTTCAAATTAATTGGAAAGCGTGCAAATGAGATATAAACCATTATTAATTTATTTATTTATTTCGTCTATTTTTCTGACATTAGTAGGTTCGATTTGGAAAATAATGGCTACTCTTCAGGGTCTAAAATTAACAGAAATAAATTTTAATATAAATTTCCTTTTAGCCCTATTATTAAGTTTATCAATTGTTTTAATTGGCAAGAAAATTAATCATCTAATTAAAATACTATTACTACCATTGCTCTTCACTTTTATTTATATTTTAATTAATGAAGCGGCGCCGATTTGGTATAATGTTGGAATTCTTTTAATAAGTTTATTTTTTACAAATAGAGTAAAGAATTATACATTGAGTTATCTTAAAGAAGATTTTGTATCAGAAAAAATTGTTTTCGATTTCTTGTCACTGTTTGCGATTGTATTTTTTGCTTTTATCATTCTGTTTCCATTTTATTTAATGTTCGTTACAAGTTTTAAATTACAATCAGAATTATTGTTTAATCCTTTAGATTTAAGTATTAATTTTACCAAAAATATTTCTGAGCAATTTAAGTCTTATGTGGTTATTTTTAAAACATATGACTTTGGAAGATATATTTATACGAGTTCTATAGTTTCTATAGGAACTGTAATTATTACTTTAATCTTTGCAATACCCGCAGCTTACGCAGTAGCTAGATTGAATTTTTTTGGTAAAACTTTTTTATCTACCTCAATATTAATTATATATATGTTCCCCGCGATAGTTTTAGTAATTCCTCTTTATACTGTCTTTAGTCAGTTAGGATTAAGAAATTCAATTGAGGGTCTTCTAATAGTCTATACAGCAACAACTTTGCCTGTCGCTATTTATATGCTTCAAGGATATTTCAAAAGTATTCCAAAGGAGATTGAAGATGCTGGTCTTATGGATGGACAAAATTGGTTTGGAATAATAATTAAAATTATAATCCCTTTAAGTTTACCTGCAATTGCATCGGTTGCTTTATATGTTTTTATGATCGCATGGAATGAATTTCTATTTTCGTTAATGTTCTTGGATAATCCTAAATCATTTACATTATCCAGAGCTATTAATCATTTAACTGGAGATGCAGAAACACCTAGACAATATTTAATGGCAGGATCTGTTGTTGTAACACTGCCAATTCTTTTAATTTTTGTTTACTTTGAAAAATATCTTGTAAGCGGATTAACTGCAGGAAGTGTAAAAGGTTAATGAAAGAAACAATAAAAATTGCAAAAGAAGTTTTAATAAATAATAGAAGATCTGGTTATACACTACCTACAAATAATGAATTGTACCCTGCTCAGTGGAATTGGGATTCTGCCTTTATAGCTTTGGGATACTCATATTTTAATATGGAAT
The DNA here is from genome assembly GCA_902582475.1 of uncultured Pelagibacteraceae bacterium. Lineage (GTDB taxonomy): Bacteria > Pseudomonadota > Alphaproteobacteria > Pelagibacterales > Pelagibacteraceae > Anoxypelagibacter. Next base: position 28,400 of record CACHSH010000005.1, read on the forward strand.
ATGCAATTGAAGAATTAGAAAAACTTATATCAGGCCAGTGGGAAGACGGCATGATACCTCATATATTGTTTCATGATAATGACGAAAGTTATTTTCCAAATCACAAAACATGGGATTGTGGTAATAAGGTGCCCTCTTCTGGTATTACACAGCCACCAATAATTGCAACAGTAATTAAAAAAATCGTCGACCAGAATAAACTGGATCAAAGTCAAATGAAAAGAATGGAAATTATAATAAAAAAATTAAAGAAATATTTAGACTGGTTTTATAATTACAGAGATACAAATAAAATTGGTCTAGCTGCAATTATTCATCCATGGGAAAGTGGACTTGATAACTCTCCTATTTGGGATAGCCCATTGGATAAAGTGAAAATTGAGGAAAACTTAAAGTATGAAAGAAGAGATCTTAATGTTTCAAGAAGTTCAAATAGGCCCCTGAAAAAAGATTACGATGGTTATATAACCTTATTGAATCAATTTAAAAAAAACAAATACAATCCAAGTAAAATTGTAAATGACTCTATGTTTAATGTGATTGATATTGGCTTTAATTCAATACTTATTAGAGCTACAAAAGATCTTGTAGAGGTATCAAAAAAATTTAATTTGGATTTTACCGATCTTAAAAATAAAATATCAAAGTCAGAAGAAAGTTTAATTAAATTTTATAAGGATGAGGATCAAAGTTTTTTTTTTATGATTTTAAAAACCACAATTTAATAAAAGTAGATGCAATTTCTAATTATTTCATATTATTTGCGAACCTTGAAAATCAAGAAATAAATAATAAAGTTATTGATAAACTTAAAAAATACAATTCACAAAAAGATTATTTTTTTACTACAGTTAATCCGAAAGATAAAAATTTTGAAGAAACAAGATATTGGAGAGGACCTGTTTGGATAAATTCAAATTGGATAGTTTATCAAGGCTTAATTAATAAAGATAAAATCTTCTCATCATTAATAAAAAATAAGACTTTGGAATTATTGGAAAATAAGAAATTTCATGAATACTATAATTATAAAACTGGCGAATGTTTGGGTGCCAATAATTTTTCTTGGTCTGCAGCTCTCTATTTAGATTTAAAATTTAATTAATTTTTCTTACAATAAATACGTAAATTATAGAAGTTATAAACATTACTATCGCGTAAGTAGCTGTTGGTATTAAATATGCTATGTCGCTAAAGAGCTGACTTGCCACGAATACAGCTAGAGTTCCGTTTTGAAGTCCACACTCTAGTGAAATAGATTTTCTTTGTGCTGCCCCACTTGCAAGAAATTTTGCAACGTAATACCCGATAAACATCATGATGATATTTAAAGCTAAAGTAATTAATCCTGCTTGTTGGATATAACCCATTATATTCTCCCATTCCTCAACCCATATGGCAGCGAAAACAATTACAAATAAAATAACCGAAATTCTTTGGATCAATTGAGATTTAGAAATAATAAAGTTTGTTGCAAACTTTCTTATTAACATTCCAATAAGTACTGGAAGAGTTACAACTAAGAACATTTTCATTGATATTCCTATCATAGAAATTTCTTTTGAAATTTCCGCAACTTCTAATAATTCTGCAGATTTAAATACAATAAATGGAACTGAAACAATACTGATTAGACTTATAATTGCAGTTAATGAAATTGAAAGAGCCACATCTCCGTTAGCAAATTTTGTAAGAACATTTGAAGTTACACCACCAGGTGCTGCTGCTATAATCATTACACCGAGAGCAATTTCTAAGGGTAGGTTAAAAATTTTTAGTAGTAAAAAAGCAATAATAGGAAGTAATATTAATTGACATATTAATCCAACTAAAAAATCTTTTGGTTGTTTTGCTACTCTTAAAAAATCTTGTCCAGTTAAACCTAACCCAAGGGCTAGCATTATTAAAGCAAGGGCTAGAGGAGCAATTTTAGTTACTACTTCCATTTATTAAATGAGTTTTGAAATTTGTATTGAGGTATCACACATCCGGTTTGAAAAACCCCATTCATTATCATACCAAGATAGAACTCTACTAAATTTATTTTTGATAACTTGAGTTTGGGTAATATCAAATATTGAACTATGTGCATCATGATTAAAATCCTTAGAAACTAGTGGCTGTTTATTAATTCCAAGAATACCCTTTAACTCACCATTAGATGCTTTTGTCATAGCTTCATTTATAGTATCAGCTGTAACATCTTTTTTTGTAACTAATGTAAAATCAATTAAAGAAACATTTGGTGTTGGGACTCTTATAGCTGTACCATCTAGTTTTCCCTTTAAACTTGGTAAAACTAAACTCATTGCTTTAGCAGCTCCTGTTGAGGTTGGTATCATCGCTCCTTCAGTTGATCTTGCTCTTCTTAAATCTTTATGAAGTGTGTCTAGTAATTTTTGATCTCCCGTATAACTGTGAATTGTTGTCATGTATCCATACTCAATTCCAAAACTATTTTCTAAAACCATAGCAACAGGTGCTAAACAATTTGTTGTACAAGATCCATTAGAAATAACATTGTGTTCTTTTTTTAATTCTTTGCTATTTACACCTTGAACAATTGTAAAATCTACATCTTTTGCTGGGGCTGATATAATAACTTTTTTTGCTCCTGCTTTTAAGTGTTTACCCGCCGTTTCTTTATTTAAAAATAAACCTGTGCACTCTAAAACAATATCTGCGCCGACTTTACCCCAGGGTAAATTTGCTGGGTCTCTTTCTGCAAAAACTTTTATATTTTGATTTAAAATTTTAAAACCGTCTTTAGATGTACTTACTTCATGTGGTAGAGTTCCATGTGTGCTATCATATTTTATTAAATGTGCATTAGTATCAATTGAGCCAAGATCATTAATGCCAATAACCTGAATTTTATCTTTATAGTTCTCTAATAAAGCTCTGAGGATAAGTCTTCCTATCCTGCCAAAACCATTAATTCCAATTTTTACCATTTATAAATTAACCATGTATTCTTTAGTCCGCTTTGATGAATTCATCAACAATTATTTTAATAATTCGAATGTAAATTGGCTTGTTATAAAAAGTTAATAACAAATTTTTTATCCTTACAAATGGACTCTACAAGTGAATACATAATAGGAAAATCTTTTTTAGATAGGTCTTTCAAGATCTTTGGTCCGATTTGAAATGCTAATTCAGCACCCTCAACAGTGTCGTTTGCCATAAATTTTGTTTTTGCCTGGGAATATGTGTGACCCTCACCCAAGTGTTGACCCATTTTCCGGTTTCTACCTCCTGCAATACTTACGTATAGATCTCCTAAACCTGCCAATCCGTAAACTGTTTGTTCTAAACCGCCAAATAGCTTAATAAACTTTCCCATCTCAATGACAGATTTTTGCATCAATATAGCAGCTGTATTAAGATCTTTTGAAGAACCAATAACCATTGAATAAAAATTTTTTATTGCAGCGCACATTTCAACACCAATAATATCGTTTGAATAATCCATAAAATAATAATTTGTTTTAAGTAACTTGCCTAAAGCTTCAGCTGAAGAAATATTTTTATTAGTAAAAACTACACCTGTTTTATTTCGTTTAGACAAATCTTTTGCTAAACATGGTCCAGCAACAGCAGAAACATTAGAATTTTTAAATAAACTTGTTAATATTTCAAGTTTGTCATTTTTAACAGATAAACCTTTTGTCAGTAGAAGCATTGGGGCTTTAAAATTTATTGAATTTAGTTCATTTGATATCCAATCAATGCCTTTAGAATTAACGCCAACAACTACAACATCATAATTATTTTTAATTTCCTCTTTCAAATTATTAGATTTAATAAAATTAATTTTATTTGAAAGTTTACAATCAAGATGTTTATGGAAACAATTCCTTTTTAAGCTTTCAATTTGATCATTTTCTAACGGGGAGCCTACAAGAGTAACATTGTGATTATTATCAACACAAGGAAATGTAAAAGCAGATCCCATTGCACCAGCACCGATGATTAAAAATTTAGCCATATTTAATTCTTAAAAAAAACCTTTTGTATTAATATAAAAATTGAAATTAATTCTATCTTAGCAATTACCATAAATATAATAATAGAAATCTTTGAAAATGTGAACAATTGAGAAAATTCAATCTTTTCCATGCCATAAATGTTAGATGTAACAGTATTAGTTAATGTTAAAATTGATAATTTAAACGAACTTTCAAAATCGAGAGAATCAACTAATAAAATACTGCTTAAAATAAAAAGACTTAAGAAAAATAAAATAAAAACTAAAAATGATAATTTAATAATATCATTATTAATTTTTTTTTCAGAAAACATAATTTTATTATTTAAGATAATATTCGGTTGGACTAGTCTATAAATTTCCATAAGAAAACCTTTAATTAATATATATAACCTTAAAAATTTAATTCCAGATGTTGAAGATAAAATCGATCCCCCTATCATTGTTAAAATTATAAAAAACAAACTAAAGTTATTTGGTACAGCTGCTATACTAATACCTGAGTTTGCTATACTACTAAGAACGTTAATTAAAACTGATATAAAATTAAGGTTATTAGTTAAATAAAATATAATTGAAAAAACGATTATAAGTCCAACAATATATAAATCTTCTATGTCGTATCCATTAAAACAGGCTCGAGAAAACTTTGAAAAAAATTACCTTTTGAATCAATTAAGAAAAAATAAAGGAAATATATCTAAAACTGCCGAATTTATTGGCATGGAGAGATCTGCTCTTCATAGAAAGCTTAAGTCTTTAGGCATAAAAGGTATTAATTAAAAATGAACATTATAATTTGTGGCGCCGGCATGGTCGGTTTTTCAATTAGTAAACAGCTCTCATCGCAGGGACATTCAGTAACTGTAGTTGACCAATCATCAGAGGATATAAAAAAAATTAATGATACACAGGACGTAAAAGCTATTGTTGGCAAAGCTACATTACCTTCTGTTTTAGAAAACGCAGGCGCAAAAGATGCAGATATGATAATCGCGGTAACTAGGAACGATGAGACAAATATGATTGTTTGTCAAATAGCCAGTTCATTATTTAGTATATCAAAAAAAATTGCGAGAATTAGATCTCAAGAGTTTTTAGATGGTAAATGGAGCAAGCTTTATAGTAAAGCAAATATACCAATAGACGTAATAATTTCACCTGAAAGAGAGGTGGCAAAATCATTATATAGAAAATTAGAGGCACCTGGAGCTTTAGACAATGTACCTTTTGTAAAAGATAAAGTTAAGCTATTAGAAATCTCGATTAATAAGGGATGCCCAATCATCAATGTCCCTCTAAAAGATTTGTCAAAAAAATTTCCGGAGTTTAAGGCACATATTTTTGGAGCTGAACGTAAAGACACTTTTGTTTTTTTTAAAAAAGATGATGTTATGCAACAAGGAGATAAAGTGTATGTAGTTGTAAGCACAGATCAGATAAATAAATTATTATCAGTTTTTGGCCACGAAGAAAAATCTGCAAACAAAATCCTTATAATAGGCGGCGGTAATATAGGTCTTCATTTAGCAAAACTTTTAGAAGGCGTCGATGGCTTAAGACTTAAAATTATTGAAAAAAATAAAAATAGGGCTGAACAAATAGCAGGTGAACTATCCTCCTCAATAGTAATTTGTGGTGATGCACTAGATGAAAAAATCTTAAAGGAAGCCAACATAGAGGAAATAGAAACTGTCTTTGCATTAACAAATGACGATGAGGATAATATAATGGCGTGTGTATTAGCTGAAAAATATACGCCTTCAAAAAGAACTATAGCTATAATAAATAAGCATAATTATAATTTGCTGCAAGAGTCATTGAAGATAGATGATCTTGTTGACCCAAGGATGACAACAGTCTCGACCATAATGAAACATGTTCACATGGGGTCTATCGATACTGTTTATTCATTATTAGACGGCGAATATGAATTTTTAGAAGCTAAAATTCTAGAAACTTCTGAATTAGTAAATAAATCAATTAAGGATGCTAATTTACCAGACGACGTTAGAATTGGTGCGATTGTAAAAAAAGGGAAAGTTATAATGCCTAAATCAACATCTGTTTTTGAAAAAAATGATATTGTAGTTCTTTTATCCAAAAGAGATCAACTACAGGAAGTTGAAAATCTTTTCAGCATTACTTCCTAAAAAATAGAATGAAATTTAAGCCTTGTTTATATTACTTTGGTCTAAGTTGTTTTCCAATTTCTATAATGGCATTAATGAATATTTTTTACTCTTTTTATTTTGACTATCTTAGAAGCATTGAGTCATATGCATTTGTATTAGCCTCTTCTTTATTAGTAGGATTAAGTTTTTATTTTTTTGGAAAGAAAGACCGTGAAAATATAAGTATCTTTGAACAAATATTTTTGATTATTTTAATTTATTTCGTAATAAGTATTTTTATTTTAATACCTTTTTATTTCAACGATTATAATATTTCTTTTGTTGACTCTTATTTTGAGAGTATCTCTGGACTAACAGGAACTGGCTTTTCAACTTTTGAAACAGTTAAGTATATTGATGACCCTTTAATATTATGGAGATCGTCTTCTCAATGGGTCGGAGGTTTTTACTTTTTAACTATTCTAATTCTAGTATTTTCAAATAAACAATTTAACTTTAAACTTTTAGATTTAACTTTTAATCTTGAAAAACAAACCAATCTTTCTCCCAATCTAAGAAGTGTCACAACAAGAATCTTTTTCATATATTTACTATTAACAATATTTGTATTTGTTATTTTTATCGTGTCTGGTTTGAGATTATTTGACAGTTTAAATTTAACTTTCACTATTATTTCGGCAGGTGGTTTTCTTCCAGTTGATTCCTTGAATGAAATTATAAGAAATAACT
>CACHSH010000006.1 GCA_902582475.1 uncultured Pelagibacteraceae bacterium
AAGAAATATTACAGCACATAAATTTAATAAAAATTTAGCCTTTTATAGAATTCTTGATAAATCTCGATCAAGTCAACGTATTAAAAATATTTTTTATTTATGGAGAATTAACAAAAAATACAATCAATTTAATGTATTGAAAAATATAACTTCTATATTTATGATTTCTATCAATTCTTTAAAAAAATACGGTCTAAAATAATACTGGGCGTGTAGTTCAGTGGTAGAACGCTACGTTGACATCGTAGAGGTCATAAGTTCAATTCTTATCACGCCCACCAAAATCCCTCCTCAAAGCTGATTTTCAGCTATTTACAATCTCAAATAAAAATATTATAAGTTTTGGCCTGGTGATTATTGCGAAGGGGTCATACCCGATCCCATTCCGAACTCGGAAGTCAAGCCCTTCTGCGCCGATGGTACTTTATCTTAAGATATGGGAGAGTAGGACGTTGCCAGGCTAATAATTATGAAAATTGCAAGTTCATTAAAATCGTTAAAAAAAAGAGACCTCGACTCTAAATTAGTTAGACGAAGAGGAAAAGTTTACGTTATTAATAAAAAAAAACCAAAATTCAAAGCTAGACAAGGTTAATATCCAGTATGAATGTTGGGTCAACAAAAGAATTAAGTCCAGAAAAAAGATTATCAATTACACCAGACACATCTAAGAGTTTTAAGAATTTAGGATTAAAAGTTTATTTAGAAAAGGGATTTGGTGAAAGTTTGGGTTTTAGCGATAAAGATTATACTTCTAATGGTGTAGAAATTTTAAATAATTCTTCAGAGGTTTTATCTAAATCAGATTTAATTTGCAAAGTAAACTTTCCAGACGCTAAAGAATTGAGTCAAATTAAAGAAAATTCTCATCTAATTGTATCTAATTATAATCCAGAAAAAGAAAAACAATTTCTTAAAAATAAATTAAATATATTTGCATTAAATTTACTTCCTAGAATAACAAGGGCTCAATCAATGGATGTTCTCTCTTCCCAAGCTAACTTAGCAGGTTATAGGGCAGTCATTGAGTCGATATATGAATATCAAAAAGCAGTTCCAATGATGATGACTGCTGCAGGAACAGTACCAGCAGCAAAGGTTTTAGTTGTCGGTGCCGGAGTTGCTGGATTACAGGCTATTGCAACTGCAAAAAGATTAGGAGCAATAGTTTCTGCTACAGATGTAAGACTTACTGCAAAAGAACAGGTCGAAAGTTTAGGTGGAAAGTTTTTAACAGTAGAGGGTTCTGAAAATTTAGAGACAAAAGGTGGTTATGCTAAAGAGGCAAGTGAGGACTTTAAAAAGAAGCAAGCAGAAATGTTAGAAAACGCAGCATCAAAAAGTGATATTATCATTTGTACAGCCTTAATTCCTGGAAGACCTGCACCAAGAATTATAACAGAAAAAATGATAGATAAGATGAAACCTGGATCTGTTATTTTTGACCTAGCTGTTTCTCAAGGTGGTAATGCAGCTTACTCAGAAGTAGATAAAGTTGTTAATAAAAAAGGAACAAAAATAATTGGAATATCTAATGTAATGAATAAATTACCTCTGACAGCGTCAAATTTATATGCAAAAAATTTATTCAGTTTTGTTAGAAATCTTTATAGTAAAGAAAAAAAACAATTTATTATTAATCTTGAAGATGAAATTATTAAAAACACTTTGTTAAAGGAGTAGAATTATTATGGAAATTGACCCGTTTATATTTAGATTTAGTATTTTTATTTTAGCAATTTTTGTCGGTTACTATGTTGTTTGGAGTGTTACACCTTCACTTCACACTCCTCTAATGTCTGTAACCAATGCAATTTCTTCAGTAATTATTGTTGGTGCAATTATAGCTGCTTTAGCAGGCTCATCAGAGAATATTTTTGAAATATCAAGTATCTTTGGATTTTTAGCTATCGTTTTAGCTGCAGTAAATATTTTTGGCGGATTTTTAGTTACCCAGCGAATGCTTCAAATGTACAAGAAAAAGAAGAAAAATAAATAATGATATCTGCAAACTTATCAGCAATATTTTATTTAATTTCTGGAATACTTTTTATTCTCGCGCTTAGAGGTCTTTCTTCACCTGAAACATCTAGGCAGGGAAATCTTTTTGGAATTCTAGGAATGATAATTGCCATAACTGTAACTTTTCTAACAGTAGGTAATTTTTCTACATCAACAATTTATGTGTTTATATTTCTACTTGTTGGTGGAGCTATTGGAGCATTCATTGCTTTCAAAATTCCAATGACTGCGATGCCAGAACTAGTAGCTGGCTTTCATAGTCTCGTTGGTTTAGCCGCAGTATTTGTAGCAATATCTGCATTTAAAAACCCAGAAGCTTTTAACCTTGGTATCCCAGGCGATATAAAACTAGCTAGCTTAATTGAGATGTCAATTGGTGCGGCTGTGGGCGCAATTACCTTTTCTGGTTCAATAATAGCTTTTTTAAAACTAAGAGGGATAATGTCAGGTTCTCCTATTACTTTTACTGGCCAACACATTGTTAATTTATTAATTGGAATATCAATTTTTGTATTAATTTATTTCTTATGTAGTTCACAGTCTGAAAGTTTCTTTTGGAGCATGATTGCAATATCTTTTTTAATTGGTGTTCTTTTAATTATTCCAATTGGAGGAGCAGATATGCCTGTAGTAATTTCAATGTTAAATTCCTACTCAGGTTGGGCAGCAGCTGGTATTGGTTTTACATTAGAAAATACCGCCTTAATAATAACAGGAGCACTTGTAGGATCATCTGGTGCAATTCTTTCATATATAATGTGTAAGGGAATGAATAGATCATTCTTTAGTGTGATACTTGGTGGATTCGGTGGAGATGCTAATGTTAGCAAAGATAAGAAAAAAGATCAAAAGCCAGTTAAGAGCGGTAATGCAGAGGATGCAGCATTTCTCTTAAAAAATGCTTCTTCAGTAATTATTGTACCAGGATATGGTATGGCAGTTGCACAAGCTCAACATGCATTAAGGGAGATGGTAGACACTTTAAAGAAAAACGATATTAAAGTTTCTTATGCTGTTCACCCTGTAGCTGGAAGAATGCCTGGACATATGAATGTTTTATTAGCAGAAGCAAACGTGCCGTATGATGAAGTATTTGAATTAGATGATATTAATAATGACTTTGCAAATACAGATGTTGCTTTTGTCATTGGTGCCAACGATGTTACTAATCCTGTAGCAAAAACTGATCCACAAAGTCCAATTTTTGGAATGCCAGTATTAGATGTTGAAAAATGTAAGTCTGTTTTATTCGTTAAAAGAAGTTTATCCCCAGGGTACGCAGGTGTTGACAATGAACTCTTCTACCGTGAAAATACTATGATGTTATTTGCTGACGCTAAAAAAATGACAGAGGACATAGTTAAAAATATTTAAAAATGCCGAAAACAAAAATCTTCTGTGATATTGCCGACAGTAAGGCAGTAAATAAGTTCAATAAAAAATCAATTGTTAACGGTTTTACTACTAATCCGAGCTTAATGAGAAAAGCTGGCGCCAAAAGTTATGAAAAATATTCAAAAATTTTATTAAAAATTTGTAAAAAAAAACCAATTTCTTTAGAGGTTTTTGCAGATAATTTTAAAGATATGGAAAAACAAGCTTTGAAAATAAACTCTTGGGGTAAAAATATTTACGTTAAAATCCCTGTAGTAAACAGCAAAGGAAAATTTACTGGTCAATTGATAAGAAAATTAAACAAAAAAAGAATTAAACTTAATATAACTGCTGTTTATACAATCGCTCAGGTTAAGAAGATTAATAAATGCCTTGATAACAAAACCAATTCAATCATTTCAATTTTTTCTGGTCGTATGGCTGATGTTGGGAAAGATCCAGTACCTATTATTAAAAAAGCTGTACAAATGACTAATAAAAAAAATAAGGTTGAAATACTTTGGGCAAGCGTAAGAGAGCCGTATAACTATATTCAAGCCAAGCAATTAGGTTGCCAAATCATAACAATGCCTCCTAAAATAATTGAAAAAGTATCTAATTTTGGAAAATCATTTGATAGACTTACAAAAGATACTGTGATTGCATTCTTAAAAGATAGTAGAAAATCAAGATTTAAAATTTGAGAAAATACGTTTAGTTTTAAGAGTACTTTTAACAAGTAATTTTATTAATTTAAATGTTAATTTATCACTTACTTTTTTTATTGCATCATCATAATTAATTATACTTCGATGATTTTTCTCAATAAAATTTTCAAAATTTCCAAAGTCTTTTTGGGTCCAATAATTTAAATGTATCTGGGTAGATTGGATACCAAAAGGCAACGCGTGAACTTTATAAAATAACTGAGGCATAAACTTAATTCCATTTTCTTCATAAGGCATCAAACCATAGCCATCGATAATCTGATTTATACCGTTTTCTTTTAAAGCACTAAAAGTGTTCAAATCATAAGTATGATTTGGTGCAAAAAAAGATTTTATATTAAGCTTCTCTTCTTTAAATTTTCTTAATCCACTTTTTATTCTTTCTGATTGAACCTCAATAGGGTGTCCATAAAATTCTGATTTACCACCATAACTGAAATAATCTTTTTTATTAGTTTCAGTATCGTAGACATGAGTTAATCCATGCATTGATATATTCCACCCTTTATCTCTCCAACCACGAACCTTTTCCCAAAAGTCATCTCTTTTTGGATATGACAAAAGCTCTTTATCTTGATTTTGTGGGATAACTCCTAATACAGGTTTAATTTTATATTTATCAAATAAAATCTCAGATTTTTCCATTAAACTCCAATTCATATTTTCAGCTATATCATCAAGTCTGATTAGAATTCCTGTATTTTCTAATATATATTCTTTTATTCTTTTAAACATAGTAAGTTATTAATAAATTAATTTTTAATGTCTGAATACAAAATTACTAAAATATCAGAAGTTGAGCAATCACATCTTTCAGATTTTTATAAAAAAAATTATTTTGATCGTCATAAAAGCTTAATTAATAATTGGAAATGGTGGTATAGAATTGGTTATAGTAAATTTGAACCACTGATTATATCTTCAGGTGAAAAAGTCTTAGGGCAGGCAGGAACCCAACCAATTGACCTAAGCATTAATGGGAAAAAAGTTTTAGCATCATGGTTTTTAGACTTCTCTGTTAATCCAGAATTAAGGGGAAAAGGTATTGGAAAAAATTTAACAAAGAAATTGATGGAAACATATCCTAATCTAATAACCTTTTGTAACGAGAAAACATTAAAAATTGTTGAAAATTTTGGTTGGAAAGATAATTTTTCAACAGTCAGGTTAGCTAAACCAATCAATCCTTTAAAATTTTTGCCTATAGTAAAAAAAATCAAACTACAATTTGCTGACAGCATTCTTAGAAAAATTATCAAAAAAGATTTAAAAAGTACAAAAATTAATCTTAAAAAAATTGACAATAATTATAATGTTATTAAAGATTCATTTAAAATTAGAAAAATTTTAAATATTGAAAATTCTCCACAAATTTTAAGGGATGAGATATGGTTAGACTGGAGGATAAAAGATTGTCCATATAAAAAAGACCTATATTTTTTTGAATATAAAAACAATTTTTTAATTGCTCATATTTTTTCAAAAAAAGGTATTAATAGACTTAATATACTTTTTACTTATTTTATTGACCAATCTTACGAAAAGGAAATTTTTCAAATTATATTGTCGTGGTCAGTAGATAATAATATTGATTTGTTATGGGCAATTAGGAAAAAAGAAACAGATTTATTTGAAAAAGTTTTTCCAAAAAAATTTACAAAACCAGCTACATTTGCATGTTGGAGCTCAGAACAAGATAATTTAAAGTTTTTATCAAATGGTTTAGATAACGTTCAAGGAATAGACTCTGATTTGGATAGTAGTATGTTAGAGGAATAAATTTACATTATTTCTTAATAGGAATTGTTGGGTTTCTCGCTACTGAAATAACAATATTTACAAGGAATTGAAAAATACTAATTAGTTTGATTAAATACAAATATGAAAAATATTTATACTTGGGCGGCTAATCCTGCAAAAAGAACTTTCACTGTAGGTGATATTATAGAAGCTAAAGGAAAAAAAATTCTTACACAAGTAACTGCAAATAATTCATTAGAGGCAAAAGCAGCTGAGGAAGCAGGTTTTGACATGATAATAGGAAGTGCTTCAAATGTTAAGAAGGTTCGGGAAGGATCTAAATCTCTTTTTTATACAGCAGCACTCGAACTACATAATTATCCTACAGCCGAGGATGTGTTACGTGGTGCCTTTAAAGCTTTAGAGAATGGTGCTGATGCAGTTATGACCGCTAGAAGTATGGATGTTGTTACTATGCTTGCAAAAGAAGATGTTCCAGTTATGGGTCATTTAGGTTTAGTTCCTAGAAAATCTACATGGATTGGTGGATTAAGAGCTGTAGGCAAAACTGCTGATGAAGCATACGAACTATTTAAAAAATTTAAACGTTTAGAAGATGCTGGGGCCTTTTCAGCCGAATGTGAAGTTATTCCTGAAAATATTATGGGGGAAATATCAAAAAGGACAAGTATTGTTACTGTATCTCTTGGATCTGGAAAAAAAGCCGATGTTATGTATCTCTTCATGAATGATATCTGTGGTGAGCAAGAAAAGTCCCCTAGACATGCAAAAGCTTATACAAATTTAAAAAAGATGAAAGATGAAATTGAAATCGAAAGAGTTAAAGCTTTAAAAGCATTTATTAAAGATAGTTTAGAGGGGAAATTTCCTGGGCCTGAAAATTCAGTAAATGTTAGTGAAGAAATTCTAGAAAATTTTAAAAAGAAACTTTAATCTTTTTTAATAGGGATAGTTGGGTGTCTCGCTGTTGAAGTAACAATATTTTTCTTAAGCTGCATTTCTCTAAACACAATATATAAACCTGCGCCTATTATTATTATATTTCCGATATAATTATTTAATGTTGGAATTTCAGAGAAAACAAAATAACCCACTAAAACTCCACCAAATATTTGCACATAAAGAATTGAGCCAAAAATAGCTCCAGGTAAATGTCTTGCTGCATTTACTACAAAAATTGTTGCAATTCCCCTCATTAACCCTGCCGCTCCATTTAACATTAAGTGGTCTAAAGAGACTGGCTTAAAAATAAATAAGGCAAAAACTCCTGTTAAAACAAGCATTAATATTTTTCCATAAATCAAAAATGAAAATAAATTTTCTTTAAAGCCGTACTTTCTAACTATTAAATAACTTGCTGATGCAAATATTGGGCAGAAAAGCGCTAAAAAAATATAATTATCATACTCTGTGCCAAAAGGATTAATGGAAATTATTGCTCCAATAAAACCAATCAATATTGCTGTGAACCTTTTCCATCTTACCACTTCACCTAAAAATAAAACTGACCCAATAGTGATTAACAAAGGAATTAAAAATACAATGCTGTACATCGTAACCATTGGTAATCGATAAAAACCTGTGTAACCGAAAAATAATGCCAAAGCCATTGTTAAAGCTCTAAAGAAGTGAACTGTAAAGTTAGCTTTTTTTAGTTTTCTCCAACCGTTTAAAGTTTGCGTGTATAAAACTATTGGAATTAAAGCGAACCAAGAATTTACAAAAATAATTTGAACAATTGAATAATCTGAACCTAAATATTTAACAATTGAATCACTTCCTACAAACAGGAAATAAGCAAAACATGCAAGAATAAAGTCTGTAAGGTAGACCCTTTCCGTAACTGATTTCATTAATTAATTTAGTTTCTTAGAATAATCTTGCTTGGAATGATTATAAATAGGTAAATAATATTTAAATGTATATCCCTTGTTTAATGATTTCATGTAAGCTTTGTTCCAAAGAGCGACCCATTGCTGGTAAGTTTTAACTTTGATATTTTCTTCTTTGGCACTTCTTACGTAAAAACTTGGTAGTGGCTCTCTACCTGAACTTTGTCCAGCTTTATGAAACCTAATGTCCATACTTATCCTAATATTTTTTGAAACATTTGGAAGAGAACAGTGAATTAATCTTTTGTCTAAAATAATTATATCGCCAACATCAGCTTCAAGTGGAACCATTTTGCTATATTTATGGATAAGTTCTGAATTTTTTATTTCCACCTGACCTTTTGATCCGTGGTGGTGATTTAACAAACCTAGTTTATTACTTTTAGGTACAGCCAGCATACAGCCGTTCTTAGCATTAGTTTTTGTAAATGGTATCCAGACTGTCACCAAGTCAGTTTTGAATCTTGCTTTTTTATTTATAGTTCCTTCATCTTGGTGCCATGGTGTTCTACCAATTAAACCATCCATAAAATTTTTGCCTGAATTTATATTTGGTTTTTTCACCCTAAAAGTTTGAACTGGATTTGAAAAAATTTCTTTACCAATAATTTTTTCAACTATATTTAAAATTTTATCCGATTTAATTAGATTGAATATTGATTCAGGGTTGAAGTACTCAACATTTTCATGTTTTTTAAAGTTTTGCGGAGGTCTATTATTAAAAACTTTTTCAAAAGTTACCCCAGATTTTTTGGTTAATGCAAAATACTTATCCTGAAACTTTAATTTAAATAATCTCTTCGCTTCCTTTGTTGTAAAGTACTTTTCTATTAGTTTATCAGCTTTTGCTTCTAAATCATTAAGTACTGGTTTGATATCTTTTTGAAAATTAAGAACGTTTCTTACTCTTATGTAACCTTTTTCTTCCAGTTCTTCTTTTATTTTACTTTTCACGCTTTTAGAATCTTATTTATTTCAAAAATATTACACCTTGCAGATTAAACATCAAGTGCTTTTCTCATTTCTTCGTCATCCATTTTTTTACCTAAATAAGCCTCAATTACAGCATTATCATCCTTGATCTGGGTAGGGGTACCCTCTGCTATCTTTTCACCATGATCAAGAACTGTAACTTTACTACAGGTATCCATAACCACTTTTAATATGTGCTCAATTATAATTAGCGTTAAGCCGTATTTTTCTTTTAATCGCATTAATATCTTCATCAAATTATCAACGTTTACTGGTGATAGACCTGCAGCAGGTTCATCTAACATTAATAACTTTGGTTTTCCTGCAATAGCTCTAGCTAAAACAAGAAGTCTTCTTTGACCTCCTGATAGTTCACTTGCATTTAACTCTGCGTAGTCAGCCAAGCCAACAAAAGAAAGAAGTTCCATCATTTCCTCTTTAATGACTTTCTCTTGATCCCATATTTTTTTTCTACCAGTAACAGCATCAATAAAACTATATGGCACTAAAGTATGATAGCCTGACATTACGTTATTTATTACTGACATATCTTGATACAACCTCAGTAATTGAAATGTTCTAGCTAATCCAAGCTCTCCAACTTTGTGTGGAGGCTCATTAGTAATATCCTTACCATCAAACTCAATGTAGCTACCTGGATCTGGTTCATAAACACCAGATACTAAGTTAAAAAAAGTACTTTTTCCTGAACCATTTGGTCCAATAATTCCTCTAATTTCGTTTGCTGGCAATTCAAAATCAACTTTATTTATAGCTTTTAATCCACCAAATGCTTTCATTAATTTTTTAATTTTTAATAACATTATTTAGTCGCTGCTCCTGTTTTAGTTTTAAATCTTCTATCAATAAAATATTTGTCAATAAATCCACCAATACCCTTAGGCATAAATAGAATTGTTAATACAATTGTTAAACCAAAAATAAATAACTGATATTCATATAGTGGCCTTGTTAAATCATAGACAATTGTAATAATTATTGCTCCGATTATTCCACCCCAAATATGGCCCAAACCACCAAATACAACCATTGCAAGGAAAGTTACCATTTCAATTACTGTATAATTATTTGGATGAATATATCCTGGAGGTAAATGAGCATATACTGCTCCAGCACCACCTGCGAACATAGCACTTAAAACAAAAGCTAGCATTTTATGTTTTTTTACATTTATTCCTGATGCTGCTGCAGAAATTGGATCCTCTCTTACAGCCATAAAAGCTCTACCAACCGAAGATCTTAAAACACTAAAAGAAAAATAAACTGCGATAAGCATTACTGGCATCGCTATATAATAATATTTGTCTGGAGTATCAAAAGGTACTCCAAAAATTATTGGCTGAGGTATATTAGAAATCCCGTAAGTTGACATAAAAAAATCTCCATTTTCAATAAATAATCTTATTGCTTCTCCACCACCAAGAGTGGCCAAAGCTAAATAGGGACCTTCTAATCTAAAAGATGGAATTGCAAAAGCTACACCAAACAAACCCGCAATTAATATTGCTGCAGGTAAAGTAGTCCACAAACCTGAACCTAGATATAAAAACATACATCCTGCGGTGTATGAACCAACCGCATATATCCCAACGTGTCCAACGGTTACTTGACCGCAATATCCTTTAACAATATTTAGTCCTGCAGCAACAATAATATTAATGCAAATTAAACTTGCTAAATGTGATTGATATAAATCTGTAAAAAAAACAGATGGGACTAACATTAAAATTATAAAAGCAATAATAAAACCTAGGAAAGGATATTGTCTTATAATTTCTTTAAATTTATCCATTATTTTATTGCCTTGAGATTAAAAAATGAGCGGTAGTAATTAAACTACCGCTCATAAATTTTAGTTATTAAAGACCTGCGCTAGCGTTAAATGTAACTGTACCAGCTACTTTAGTCTTCCAGTTTTTACCACCTCTAGTGTACTCGATCATAACAGGTGTTCTGTTACCATCTCTACACTCAGGCGTACCAGCAGCACAGAAGCTGATTGGTCCTGAAGCTAAACCAGTAAAGTTAGTTATACCAGCTATAGAATCTCTAACAGCTTTTCTATCTGCTGCTAGATTTCCGCTAAATCCTTTTGAAGCTTTTCCTAATGCAGGTTTTAACATAGTTAATAAATCCTCCATTTGAGAAAAATCGTGACCAGGTACTACACCATATGTACTTTTGATGTGCTTCACGAATTTTTTAGCTATTGGTCTTGTATCAGAAGCGGCAAATGCTGCAGCATATGAAACACCAACAGCAGCTTTACCAGCGTTTGTTGGAACTTCAACTTTTGATGCTACTGAGTTTGCAACTCTTGCAACACTTTTAGGTATACCCACTTCATATGATTGAACTAGGCAACGTACTGTTTCATCTACTAGACCTGAGCATACAAGTGCATCTGGATTAGTTGCTTTAGCTTTTAATAAGTAAGATCTAAAGTCAGTTTCTTTTTCTCCAGCTTGCGCTTCATAAACAGGATCAACACCATACTCTGATTTCACGTATGCGATCATAGATTTAGAAAAATCCATACTAGCTTGGTCAGGCACATAAATATGAGCTATTTTTGTACCAGCATTTTCAGCTGTGAACTTAGCTTGTACTATTTTGTAAAATCTAGATGATACAGGAACTCTGAATATCCATTCACTTCCTGTCAACGTGATCTTTGAACTTGTTGAGTGTGGTATAATTTGTGGAACTGCGGCTTTAGTTATTACTGGTACCATAGGCAAAGTAACCGAACTACAGCTTGATCCAATTATAACGTGAACTTTATCTTGGTAAGCAAGCTTCGTTGCGTTTGCTACACCTTTCTCAGATTTACATTCGTCGTTATATAGTATTAATTCTACCATTCTTCCATTAATACCACCTGAATCATTCCATGATTTAACCGTATCTTTTATTAATTCGCCGTGTTTATAACCAACATCTGAAAGCATTCTAAAAGAAACACCAATTTTGATGTTTTTAGCTTGAGCTACTGATGTTATTACTAAACTAAGTGCGAGTACTAAACTTGAAAAAATTAAGTTTATTTTTTTCATGTTCCCTCTTTCTGTTATGTCTTCGGCGTTTTTAATTGACGCCAAAGAATTAATTTAATTAAATGTATTTAATAAAATTAACAATTTTAAGTCAACAGCTATGCTCAAAATAAAAAATTTAGTTTCAGGCTACGGTTCAGTGCAAATACTTAACGGAGCAAACATGAAAGTAGATAATCAATCTATAGTTGCATTACTTGGCGGAAATGGGACAGGTAAGTCCACGATATTAAAAGCTTGCTCAGGAATAATTAGAACTTGGAAAGGAAGTATAAATTTTAATGGAGAAGACATTCAAAATTTACCGCCACATAACATTGTAGAAAAAGGTTTGGTTCAAGTCACTCAAGGAAAAGACGTGTTTCCGGCTATGACAGTTTTAGAAAACTTAAGGTTAGGCGGTTTCACCCTTAAGTCAAAGCAAATTTTAAACGATAATATAGAAAAAGTTTTCAATTATTTTCCAAGATTAAACGAGAGAAAAAGCCAGTTAGCTGCAACTTTATCAGGCGGTGAATTACAGATGCTTTGTATTGGAAGGGGTTTAATGTCAAATCCTAAGATGATCATGCTAGATGAACCAAGTGCAGCGCTAGCACCGCAAATTGTTTTAGATATTTTTAAAAATATTAATAAAATAAGAAAAGATGGCCTAACAGTTTTAGTAGTAGAACAAAACGTTAGAATGGCTCTTTTGCTTGCAGATTACGGTTATGTAATTAAGGACGGAGTAATAAATGTTGAGGGAGAGTCTAAAAAATTGATGTACGACGAGTCTGTGAAAGATTCATATCTAGGTGGGGGAGGTACAACAGCAAATGTTTAAAGGTTTTAAACTTACAAGAAAACTTGAAAATACCTTGATGTTAGTTTTTACGTTAATTTTTCTAGGATACATCAGTATGAGCCCAGATATGAACCTAGAGTCTCTTAAAGGTGTATTAATAATCGGTATCACTGTGGGAATAATTTATGGACTAGTAGCTGTAGGAATTTCTCTAATTTATACAGGTTTAGATGTAGTTAATTTTTCACACGGAGAATTTTTCATGCTCGGAGCATTTACTGGTTTAACAGTTTATAATTTTCTAATCGATGGAGAATTAATCTATGCAATTTTTCCAGAGGCCTATGGGTGGGTAGGATATGTAATAGGTTTATTTTTTGCATTTGTTATCATGGGTCTTTTTGGTGTTTTAATAGAGAGAGTTTTTTTAAGGCCATTAACAAAAAAAGGTGGTGGTTATACCGTTGCTGGAATGGGAATTATTATTTGTGGTTTTGGCTTATCAGTAGTCTTATTAAACTTAGCTTACATAATTTGGAATCCAACAGCACATCCTTTTCATGCAGATTTAGGATTACCAATTAATATAGGTGGTGTGACGTTACCAATGACATATTTGTGGATGTTGGTTACAGGATTTACTGTGGCAGGAGCTTTATATTTCTTTTTTAAATAAAACTAAAATGGGCTTAGGTGTTCGAGCCGTAGCGCACTCAAAGGTAATCTCCAACTTAGTTGGAATTAACGTTCCACTTTATATATCTATTATATTTGGAATAGCTTGTGCTCTTGCAGGATTAGCAGGAACTTTAGTTGGACCTACATATCAAGTGGTAGTTTATATGGGTTATATAATTTTATTAAAAGCTTTTGCATCTGCAGTTGTTGGAGGGTTTGGAAGTTTGCCAGGTGCAATCGTTGGTGGTTTCACCGTAGGTCTTTTTGAAACATCATGTGCTTTTTTTATTTCTGGAAGTCATAAAGATGCTTACGCATTTTTATTGATGATAGTAGTCTTACTTATAAAACCAACTGGTTTCTTTGGTGTGCAAGTTAAAATGAAAGCATAAATGGTTAATAAAAATCTCAAAGTCGCTGTACTAGGCGCAGGTGCCATGGGCTGTCTCTTCGGGGGTTTGCTTGCAGAAAAAGGATTAAGTGTAGTTTTAATTGATGTGTGGAAAGACCATGTTGATGAGATAAATAATAAAGGTCTCAAAATGATGGGTCACGGCGGTGATAGAATTGTAAAAATTAAAGCAACAACTGATCCCAAAACCTTACAAACAGTTGATGCCATAATTATAATGTGTAAAGCAACCGCGTTAGAGAAGGCTCTTACAAATTCAAAAAATATAATAGGTGATAAAACTATGATCATGTCTTTTCAAAATGGAATAGGACATGAAGAAATAATGCAAAATATAGCTGGAAAAGATAAAGTTTTGGGAGGATCAACTACTCAAGCATCAAGTATTCAAGGCCCTGGCATTATTCAAAATCATGCAAGTTTACCATCTTGGATTGGAGAGTATGATGGTGGGCACAGCCAAAGGGTAAAAGATCTTGCAGAAACATTTACATCACACGGTTTAGAAACTATTGCGGAGAAAGATATCAAAAGAAGAAAATGGATGAAATTATTTGCACTTACAGCTATAGGACCACTTTCAGCAATATTTGATCTTCACCACACTGATCTTTATATATCTAACAAAAATCAAAATATGTCACGAAATCTAGGCAAAGAAATAATCTTAGAGACAAGAGAAGTTGCTAAAGCAGATGGGGTAGATGTCAGCGAGAAAGACTGTCTTGAAATGTTTAATAGAATAGTAGACTCCAGACAAACTAATAAATCCTCTATGGCATTTGATGTATTGAAGAATAGAAAAACAGAAATAGATTTTATAAGTGGTGCTGTTTCAAAAATTGGAAAAAAACATGGAGTTAAAACTCCTCTAAACGATCTCATGTATAATATTATTAAAATCAAAGAGGGAATGTATATCTAGACCCGTGTCTAAAGAAATAATCTGGAAACCATCAAAAGATCTAGTTGAAAATTCAAAACTAACCAAGTTTTTAAACTTTTCTAAAATTCAAGATTATAATGAACTTGAGAAAAAAAGCCTGACAGACCCTGGTTGGCTTTGGGATAGCGTTATCAAATTTTCTGATTTAAAGTTTTTTAAACCCTATTCAAAAATTATAGATGAAAGCAAAGGTATCCCTTGGACAAGATGGTGTGTAGATGGAAAGACCAACATAGTTCTTAATTGTATTGATCGTCATAAAGATAAAGATTTTTTTAAGGAGACTTTTATTTTTTCAGAACGAGAGGATGGAACAGAGACTTCAATTACCTATGACGAATTTAATAAAATAATTTCGAAAGTAGGAAATACGTTAAAAAATAATGGTTTTAAAAAAGGTGATGTAATAGCACTTTATATGCCCCAATTTATCGAAACCTATATTGCTTATTTTTCTATTTTAAAAATAGGCTGTATCGTTTTACCCCTTTTCTCTGGCTATGGCTCAAAAGCTGTAATTGAAAGATTAAATATTGCTAAAGCTAAAGGTATTTTTACCGTAGAAAAAACTTTTAGAAAAGCTAAGGAAATCAGAATGTTTGATCAAATCAAAGGAGATCTTGATCAAGTAAAGTCATTAGAAAAAATATTTCTACTAGGGAACGATAAAGGTAAAAAAATATTCAATTGGGAAAACTTTAAAAATGTATCAGATAAATTAAAAACTGAAGAGATGAACGCTGAGGATCCAGCCATTATTCATTTTACTTCAGGTACAACAGGAAAACCAAAAGGATGTGTTTATACCCACATAGGACTTGTAACTAAGATGGCTTTTGATGAAGGTATATTAGCTGACTTCAAACAAACAGATGTGCATTTATGTATGGCAGACATGGGTTGGATGGTTGGTTCAAAATCAGCAACAATTGCATCTTCTCATGGTGCAAAAATGATTATTGCAGAGGGTGTTCCAGATTTTCCAGACGAATTGAGATTTTGGAAATTAATTGAAAAGTATAAAGTAACTTGGACTGAATTGTCCCCTGCACTAATAAGAAACCAAATGACAAAAGATAAAAAACTTTTTGAAAATTTAGATTTAAGTTCATTAAGAATTATTTGCACAGGTGGTGAACCATGGACAGAAAAACCCTGGAAGTGGTTATTTGAATTTATTGGTAAATCAAAAGTTCCTATAATGAATTCAGCTGGTGGAACTGAAGTATCTGGATCTATACTACATTGTTGCTTGCATAGACCTTTTAAGGTTGGTTCTTTTAATGCACCCATTCCTGGAATGAGTGCAGATATTGTAGATTCAAAAGGCAAAAAAGTATCTGCTGATCAAATGGGAGAATTGGTAATGAGAAAATCATCAATAGGATTGACTAAAAGTTTATGGAATGATGATGAAAGATACATAAAGAATTATTGGAAGGTTATAAAAAACGACTTATGGGTTCATGGCGATTTAGCTAGTAAGGATAAAGACGGTCACTGGTATCTTCACGGCAGGTCAGATGATACAATTAAAGTTTCGGGTAAAAGAATTGGTCCATCAGAGTTAGAAAGTGTAATTGTGAAAAGCGGTAAAGTTAAAGAGGTTGCGGCTGTTGGAGTTCCAGATGAGGGAAAAGGATCAAAGATAATTTTGTCTATAGTTCCTCTAGAAAGTGAAAAAAAACCTTAAAGAAAACTTGTTTATTGATTTAATTATAAAAGATTTAGGAAAATCATTTAAGCCTGATAAAGTAATATTTGTTAGGGATTTACCTAAAACAAGAAATATGAAAATAATGAGGAGAGTAATAAAATCGTGTTTAACGAATGAGGACCCTGGTGATATTTCAACTTTATTAAATCCAGAGTCAGTAGAGGAAATAAAACAACATGCAATTTAAAGATATAATATATGAAGTTAAAAGCGATTACGCCCATGTCACTATTAATAGACCAAAAGTATTAAACGCGTTCACACCCGTTACTCTTCAAGAATTGAAAGCTGCTATAGATAGTGCTGAAAAAGATAAAAATGTTGGCGTAATTGTTTTATCTGGTGCTGGAGATAGAGCTTTTTGTGCAGGTGGAGATATGAACTGGGAAAGTTCAAAAGAGTTTCAAGATCATGAATATGAATTTCATATTCATTTAACTAAATGTAGTAAACCAATTATTGCAAAAGTAGATGGATATGCAATCGGGGGAGGAAACCATATGGCGTATTTCTGTGACTTAACAATTGCAAGTGAGAATTCTATTTTTGGACAAAACGGCCCAAGAGTTGGTTCACCAGCTGGTGGAGCAATCGTCGCTCATTCTGCAAATATTCTTGGACATAAAAGAGCAAGAGAAATGTGGATGACTTGTAAAAGGTATTCCGCAAAAGAAATGATGAATTGGGGATTAGTCAACTCTGTTGTAAAAAAAGAAAAATTAGATGAGGAAGTAAAAAAATATGGGGATGAAATATTAAAAGCTGCCCCAACTTGTCTGAAAATTTTAAAAGCTAGTTTTAGAAAACAATTTGATGAAATTTTAAAAATAACCCAAAAAAGTATGGTTGATGAAGTTGCTCCTGGCTATTTTAAAACTGGAGAACAGTCTGAGGGTGCTAAAGCTTTTTTAGAGAAAAGAAAACCGAATTTTAAAAAATTTCGTTAATGAAAGTAAAATCAATCAAAGCAATCACTTTGAGTATGCCATTTAGTCATGGCGGAAAGAAAGTTATTTTTCATGGAAAAGAATGGAGAAGTTTAGAATTTAATTTAATAAGATTAGAAACTGATAAAGGAATAGTAGGGTGGGGTGAGGCTTTTGGTTTCTCTAGTTGGAAAGCTGTTAGAGTAGCAATAGAGGAAATGGTTGCTCCAATGATAATCGGCAAAGATATGAGCAACATTCCAGAACTTTTATTAAATCTACAAAAATCTTTACACCTTTTTGGTCGATATGGAATAACAATGTTCGCCATATCAGGTGTTGAGATAGCTTTATGGGATGCGTTTGGTAAAGAAAAAAACAAACCTATTCATGAGTTATTAGGAAAAAAAAATAATGATATCTTTAAAGCTTATTCAAGTCTTTTTAGATACGGAGACCCAAAAATTATAGATCAAAAATGTAAACAATCTTTAGATGATGGTTATAAAGCTATTAAATTGCACGAAATAGAAAATAATTGTATCGAAGCTGGCAGAAAAGGAACTGGAGATCTTCCAATGATGTTAGATACAAATTGTCCTTGGACTTATGAACAAACCTTAGCAAAAAAAGATTTTCTTAAAAGCATGAATTTAACTTGGCTTGAAGAACCAATTTATCCGCCAGAAGATTATCAAACTCTAGCAAAATTGAATAAAGAACTTGGAATACCTTTGGCGTGTGGAGAAAACGCTTGTACTGAATATGAATTTAAATCGATGATAGATCACAAAGCTGTTTCATTTGTTCAGCCGTCTGTAATTAAGGTTGGAGGTATCTATGAAATGTTTAAGATAATCAACATTGCAGAAGATAAAAATATTTCAGTAATGCCTCATACCGCTTACTTTGGACCCGGATTTTTAGCGACCCTACAATTAGCAGCGTTAATGAAAAAAGAAACGTATATCGAAAGATTTTATTTAGATATTGACGATGAGTTTTATCCAAATTTTAAAAAAGCTTTGAATGGAAAATATAATTTACCTAAAGGACCTGGTTTAGGTATAGATCTAGACTATAAAAGGTTAAGTAAGTATGAAATATAGATCGGTTTTATTTGTTCCTGGACATGAGGAAAAAAAAATACGAAAAGCATATACATTAGACGCTGATATTGTGGTTATTGATCTAGAGTCAACCGTGCCTGAAGATCAAAAAGAAAGTGCAAAAAAAATTATTAAAGATTGCAAAGTTAATAAACAAAAAACATACATTAGAATCAACAATAATAATGATTTAAATTTTGTTACCAACGAGGAATTTATTGGTATTTTTTTACCTTTTACCGAAAGTAAAAGTCAATTGTCTAACATAGATAAAATTTTAAAATCTAATGAGAAGATAAATACTGATATTATTCCTATTATAGAAAGTGAGAAAGGTTTAAAAAATTTAAAAGAAATTTGTGAGTTTAAAGAAAGGATTAAAATTATTTCTTTAGGCTCTCATGATTTAGCTAAATCTATTAATTTGAAGGTTTCAGATGATGAAAAAGAAATACTTAGCTATAGGA
Organism: uncultured Pelagibacteraceae bacterium; assembly: GCA_902582475.1. Taxonomy (GTDB): domain Bacteria; phylum Pseudomonadota; class Alphaproteobacteria; order Pelagibacterales; family Pelagibacteraceae; genus Anoxypelagibacter. The sequence continues at coordinate 18,869 of CACHSH010000006.1, forward strand.
AACTTATGGTATCGCACTCTAAAAACCCTATTGATACTTCATATTTAAATTTTAAAGATCTAATAGGTTTCGAGAAATCATGTAATTTAGCTAAGAGCATAGGCTTTGGTGGAAAAGCATGCATCCATCCTGGACAAATTGAGATTTCAAACAAAATCTTTTCATGAAAAGAAAAATCAAAGTAGCAGTTGTTGGAATTGGGTTGATGGGCAGTCAACATCTAATAGCAATTAAAAATTCCAAGAAAGCTGATTTGCATTCAATTGTAGATATTAATGAAAGATCAAGAGCACACGCCAAAAAATTTAAAGTTCCATTTTACAAAAACTCATCAGCATTAATTAAAAATAACAAACCTGATGCTGTAATTGTTGCAACACCTAATCAATTTCATGAAAAGCATACTATTAGTTTTTTTAAATGCTAAAATTCCGGTTCTATTAGAAAAACCGATCTCAAGCAATATTCAAAAGGCGAAAAAAATAATTGAGTCATCAAGAAAAAATAAAACACATTTGCTCATTGGTTATCATAGAAGACACAATGCAATTTCAACAAAAGTTAAGAATAAAATTTCTAAAGGCAAATTAGGAAAAATCGTATCAGTTAACGTGATGTGCTGGTTATACAAAAATAAAGAATGGTTTAAGGAGAAATGGAGAGTAAAAAAGGGTGGGGGACCTCTAGGTATAAATCTTGTTCATGATATTGATTTAATTTGTTATTTGTTAGGACCAGTTGATTACGTGCAAGCGTCATCTTCAAATAAAATTAGAAAATATGACGTTGAAGATACTGCAGTTGTAAATTTTGTTTTTAAATCAGGAGCATTAGGCACCCTTAGTGTTTCTGATACAATTGTTTCACCTTGGAGTTATGAATTAACAGCAGGCGAAAATCCTGCTTATCCAATTACAAATCAATCTGCTTACTATATTGGCGGTACAAAAAGTTCAGTACAATTTCCAAATTATAAAGAGTGGTACAATAAAAAAGAGAGAAGTTGGTGGAAGCCAATATTACATAAAGATGAAAGTACAAGAGAAAGTAGGTATACACTTATTAATCAGATTAATCATTTATGTGATGTTGTGAATAAAAAAGCAAAACCTAAAATTACAGGAGAAGATGGTTTGATATCACTTAAAATATTTGCAGCAATAATTAAAAGTTCAAAAACAGGGAAAAAAGTTAAAATTAAATAAAATCTAAACTTATTTTTCCTAATGATCTAAAGTCAACTTTTAGCTTATCACCTTTATTCACTTTAAAAGGCTGTATAACCGAACCAGTCATAAACCAATCGCCTTTTTTGAAAGTTACAGGATCATCTTTAAATTCATCAATTATACATTTAATTGCTAGTTTTGGGCCAGCTCGCTTTTCTCCTTTAAAGAAAGGTTCTGTTACTTTTCCATTTAAATTGATTTCAACTTGAATTGAATCCAAGTCAATTTTATCGAGATTTTGTATTTTGTCACCAACAACTATTGCTCCAGCGCCACCATTATCTGCAATATTTAAATTCATCATTCCAACTGGATTTAAACCTTTTTTAGAATCCGAATGAACTCTTGTAGATACAAGTTCTAAAGCTATATAAGCCTCATAGTTTCCTTTTTTATTTTCAGCACCAGGTACCATTTTAGTGTCCTCTAAAAATTTTAAACAAAATTCGCATTCAAGAATACAATCAGGTACTTTACTATATTCAATTTTTGACGGGTTCATTAAAACTGTTTCATCTATAATTTTTCCAATCATAGGACCTTCGACTTTTGCACCGTCTTGTAAATTCTTTGATACTAATCCAATTTTCCAACCAACTGTTTTTTTCTTAAGGACAGCATGGAATTGTTTTTTGAATTGCGTGAGAATCTTCTCTATTTTTTGGAAGTTCATCTGATTTAAGTTGAATTAGATCTCTTTTTATCCATGCATCTGCCAATTTTTTCTGCTAATGTACTCATATCCTATAAGTAATCACATGAAGCTAAAATTTGAAAGTGGAAAATTTGCAACACTCTCTCTAGAAGACGTAAAAAAAGCTTTATTAACTGGTCTGAAGGAGAATTACGAACAAGTAAATATTGAAGTTGTTGACTGTCCAAATTTAAAAGACTGGGGTTGTCCATCTGAAGGAATTTCAGGAAATGAAAAGATAATAGATGTTGGTGGAGAACCTTATATGCATGATAAAAGATTTATAGGTACAGAATTTGATTATGAGGAAATTGCTAAGAACATTGGTTCAGAAAAATCATATGCTTTGGGTGCTGGCTCAGGAGCCATGTCTTGTTTACAGGGACACTGTGGTGAGCTTGTTATTAATGAAAATTTTATTACCGCAGAGTCAAAATCTGTAATCGCTAGAGTTGGAAAAAATAAAGAGTGTATAGTTAGCAAATATAATGCAAAAAAGCATGGAGGTTTATCAAATATTTATTACTCAGATGGAAAAAAAGGAAAGGTAATTCAAATAAAAATTAAAAAAAGAATTGGTAAGCAAGGATCTTTATCTCAAGCAATGAGACATTCGTTACAAACCTATCTCCCATTAAAGGGTAATAGCCATGTAGCTTTAGCAGGTGTCATTAGAATTCTTAATGGAAAAATAAAATCACACGTCCAGCCAGATTATGATGATATTAAAATAGATTATTATGACTCAGATCAAATGAAATGTGTAAAAGATTTTTTACAATTTTATGAACCTGTAGGACCAGAGTTACAATGTTATTCAGTTCTTTGGACTGGAGACCCTACTGGTGGGAATTTAAATCTTAGAGAGTCAGGTGAGCATACCCACTTTCATTCTTATAAACATTTAAAAGATGCTGGACATTATCATTTTGATGTTACACCAGAAGAAATTAACTATATTGGATATTTTAATATTCCAAAAGAGGTGTATAGAGTTAACAATATTTATAAGGAATTGGCCCAAAAACTTTAAAATTTTGAATTAAATTGACTAGAAATATTAAAACTGACCCAGATAAAAAGGATCTTGAGCAAATATTCACTTCAATTAAATCTGGTAAATTTAAAGAGGCAGAGAAAGAAATAGAAAAAAAATTAAGTATTTTTCCAGAATCATCAGTTCTTTATAATATTTATGGAGCGTCTTTAGCAGGCCAAAATCAGTTTTCAATAGCTATCGAAAAATATAAAAAATCTATTTCTCTCAATCCAAATTATGCTGAAGCATACAATAATTTAGGCACCTGTTTTGAAAAATTGAAAAATTACGAAGAATCTATAAAAAGTTTTGAAAAAGCTATTCTTCTTAAAAAAAATTTTCCCGAAGCTATAAAGAACTTATCTGTTCTTTGTAACAATTATGGAAATATACTAAGTAAGTTAGGAGAATTTGATGAAGCACATAAAAAATATACAAGAGCCATAGAAATAAGGCCTGATTACCATATCGCATACAGCAATTTATTATTTAACCTAAATTTTAAAGATAATTTAGATCAGAAAATTTATTTATTTTGGGCAAAAAAGTTTAGAAAAAATTGTAAAAAAAGCGAACTTAAAATTAGTTACAATTACGAGAAAAAACCAAATAAACTTAGAGTAGGTTGTGTATCCTCTGATTTTGGAAATCATCCAGGAGGGTACTTTACATTAAGCACTTTAAAAAAACTATCTAAAGATTTTGAATTAATTGCTTACACTAATTTTGAAAGAAAGGATGAGACATCTGAACAATTTAAAAAAATATTTAGTGAATGGAATATAATTGATAAAATGTCCGATGAGGAAGTTGTTATTAAAATTCAAAAAGACAAAGTACATTTACTTATTGATATGCAAGGTCATTCAGCAAAAAACAGATTACCGATTTTTTTTTTACAAAGCTGCACCCATTCAAATTACTTGGCTTGGTCAAGGAACATCAGGAATAACTGAAATTGATTATTTTATAAGCAGCACTATACTAAATCCTCAAAGCGATGATAAATTCTATTCTGAAAAGGTTATTAGATTGCCAAAAATATCACAGTGTTTATCAATTCCTGATTATAATTTGCAGCCATCTGATTTACCTGCAAAGAAAAATAAATTTATTACATTTGGTTGTTTCAATCAGTATGCGAAAATAAATGATAATGTAATAGAACTTTGGAGTAAGATTTTAAAAGTTGTTAAAAACTCAAAACTAATTTTAAAAAGCGCTGAGTTCTCCAACAATAAAGTATCTCAAAATATTTTAGATAAATTTAAAAAATTTGAAATTCAACAAAATAAAGTTATTTTAAAAGGTAAATCAGATAATAGAAAAGAAGTTTTAGAAACATATAATTTAATCGATATCTCTCTTGATCCTTTCCCATTCCAAGGCAATACAAGTACATGTGAGTCAGTTTGGATGGGAGTTCCGGTTCTTACTCTTAAAGGAAATAGATATTTATATCGCTTCGGAGAAAGTATAAACCTAAATTTAGAAATGAAAGATTGGATAGCAAGTACTAAAGAGGAATATATTAAAAAAGCTATAAATTTTTCTGCTGATATAGAAAAATTATCTCAAATAAGAAATGGACTTAGAAAAAAATCCCTATCATCTCCAGTTTTTGACTCAGATGAGTTTTCTAAGGATTTTGGTGAAATGTTAAGTGGTTTATGGAGAAATTTCAAAAGTTAATTGTTTTGGTTGCGGGGGAAGGATTTGAACCTTCGACCTTCAGGTTATGAGCCTGACGCACGTACCTTTCTGCCCATAAAATTAACCCAACACATCAAAAAAGCTAGATAAAATTTTCAGATTTACTTAACGTTGTGTCAGGCATGTGTCAGTAGACATACCAGAAAAAAAGTGAGAAAATTGTGTCAATGAAATCTCTTCAGATAAAATATAATGATTTTAAGAAAAAAAATCTTTCTAAGCCTGGAATTGGAGAACTCTATGAACGCCAAATACGATACATTTACGAAAAAAAATGGTTGGTTCGTTAAACCCTACGGTATTTTAAAAGGTAGATCTGATTTAGGCAGAGATCTTCTTTGTTATAAAAAAAAACAAATTCATATCGTTCAAGCTAAGTGTTGGTCCAAAAAAAAAACTATATTCGAAAAGCATATAATGCAATTAGCTGGAACTATCCTTCATTATATGAATAAATATAAAAAGAAGCCTAAGGGAGTATTTATAACGACCGCAAAACTTTCGCCAACAGCAAAAGACTTTGTTAAAAGTCTTAATATAAAACATAGCTACATAAAATTAGATAAAAACTTCCCTATGATAAAATGCAATATTAATAAAAGGGGAAAGAAGCTGTTTTTTCTTCCTTTCGATAAATTTTATGACCGTGTTCATATTGAAAAAAAAGAAAGGCGAGTTCTATACTGATAGTATAAACCAGTGTATCAAAAAGGGATTTAAACATGTCGGAAAAAACTAATATTCTCTATCTTTGTGTGTTAGTCGCAATAAGTGATTATAAGCTTCAGAATGAGGAGACCCATAAGATAATCAAAATCTCAAAAGAACTAAAAATTGATTTTAATGTTCATAATGCTTTTGAAGAGATACAAAATAAATTCCGAGAGGATTTTGATGCTGCTTGCAATTTTTATCTCAATAATATCACTACTCCAGAATATCGACAATTAGCTAAAAAATATCTTAAAGAAGTAGCAATGGTCGATAATGATTTAAAAGATAGAGAAGTTAGATTTCTTGTTCTTTGCAAGAAAGCTTGGGGCAGAGAATCTTTCGATTAATGAAAAAACTTTTAGCGATCGTGGTTCTGGGTTTATTGTGGTGCAACGTTGGGTTTGCTGAAATTATTCATCTTAAATGTGAAAGACAAAACCAAACGTATACTCCTCCTCCAGTTTTTATGGCGATTGATTTTGAAAATAATAAAGTTGGTATTAATGAAAAGGGTTTATTTTCAGATTTTGATAGAAAAACAGAAGAAAATGGACCGCACAGATCTTTGTATAGAATAAGTAAAATAGATGATTATAAAATTCACTTAGAGGGAGAAAGATATACTGAAGTAGTAAGTGCGAACACGGAGACTTATGGACAAGTTCTGGGTACGGCTACATATTTAGAAAAACTAATAATTGATAGAACTGTAGGAAGAGTGGATTCTAATTTGCCTTTCGAAACAATTAAAAAAACTGGTCAAGATGCGATTTACGGAAGAGATAGTGGACGTGAACTAAAGAACTGCGAAGTTTTTGAATCTGGAACTAAATTTTAAAATCATTTTCTAAACAAAATTCAGTCCTAATAAAACCATCTAGTTATGCTTTAAAAGGATCATGCGTATTCCTTTAAATTTATCTTTTCTTTTAAGTGTGTTCTTGATTATTGTCCCTCTAAACGTTTTTGCTAAAGAAGTTAAGTATCCCTATAAAAACTTTAACGTTAAGAACATATACCGTTTAGATAATGGAAAAACTATTTTTATTGAACAAACAGGTTGGGGTAACACTATTTGGGAAAAAATAAATAATGGAGAGTTAAAGAAAATATCCCATGTATGGTTTGTTGCAGGAATTGCCAAGGAGTGTTCTGATAGAAACCTAAAAAATATTATTTTTGTTGCACACAAAGAATACTATTTAATGGGAGGTATAAATGAAAATGCTCCAATCAGAATTCATAATTTGTACAATCCTCAGCCCTATATTGATACTGCTCTAGGATCAGTTCCAAATATGGAATATGCAAAAGAGTGGTGTAAGTTCTATAAACCCATTTAAAAACTAGTTTTGTGTCAGGCGTGTGTCAGGAAAACTTTCTTTACGTATCTTAAAATAAAAAAGTGTTGGTATTGTTGGTTGCGGGGGAAGGATTTGAACCTTCGACCTTCAGGTTATGAGCCTGACGAGCTACCAGACTGCTCCACCCCGCGATAAAATTTCTTAAACGCGTTTAAGATTGACAGCTTGTAATTTACCTTTTTCTTCTTTTATTTCAAACTCTATTTCTTGATTTTCCTTTAGGACTCTCAGTTTCGATTTTTCCAAAGATGAAACATGAAGAAAAATATCTTTTTCGCTATCATTATCTTTGATAAATCCGTAACCTTTTTTCGAGTCAAACCATTTTACCTTACCAGATGGCATAATACTTCCTTTTCAATTTTTAATTGTTTAAAGTCTATTTCTCAGACGCTGAAACTTTTTAGCTCTTTTGATATTTTCTAATCTTATTCTTTTTTTCTTTTCAGAAGGCTTTTCGTAAATGCTCTTCATTTTGATAATTTTAAAGAAGCCTTCCTTTTGAAGTTTTCTCTTAAGGACTCTTATCGCTTGTTCAACGTTATTATCTTTAACCTCTATTTTAATAATTCCTCCTATTTTTTTATGGGTAGTTAACATGCTAAAATGGAATTGTCTATAAAGATTTAGTAAGGTCTTTTTGGTATATTAGTTTCAAATTCTGATCTATATTTTTTTAGTTTTTGACTAATTTTTGGATATTTACGACTTAAAATAGCAACAGCAAACAATGCCGAGTTTCTTGCGCCAGCTTTTCCGATAGCTAAAGTTGCTACTGGTACACCAGCAGGCATTTGTACAGTTGATAAAAGACTGTCAATTCCGTCAGTAACACTTGGCATTGGAACCCCAAGTACCGGAATAGTTGTTAAGGCTGCTGTAACACCAGCTAAATGCGCAGCACCACCTGCAGCAGCAATAATTACTTCATAATTATTTTTTTCAGCCTCAGAAATAAATTTTTCTAATCTTTTAGGAGTTCTGTGAGCAGATATTACTCTCACATCATGATTAATTCCAAATTCTTTCAACATCTCGCTACAATGTTCCATAACACCTTTCCAATCTGACTTACTTCCCATAATTATTCCAACTGTAGGACTCTTATTGATTTTGGTCATTTTGACTTTCAACATTATTTTCTTCTAATTTTGCCTTGGCTAAAGCTTTAGCTTGTTTTTCTTTTAATTTTTTCTCTCTTACTACTCTTCTGTTTGCTTTCTCAACAGCCTTTTCAAATTGGGTCTGACTACATAAACCTAAAATAACCGGATCTTTTGGAGTCAAGCTAGAGAGATTCCAGTAAGTCCTTTTTCTAATTAAAGAAACAGTTCCCTTTGTACTTCCAACTATTTTTGCAATTTGTCCATCGGAAAGTTGAGAAAAATTTTTTACCAACCAAAGTACTGAGTCTGGCCTATCTTTTCTTTTTGATAGAGGAGTATATTTTACTTTCTTTCTTTCTGGAGAGACCAGAACATCTTCATTTTTTTTTTGTTCAATTTTAAAGATCTTTCATGATCTTTAGAGCAAACATCGATTTCATCACGGGTTAATTGACCAGCTAAAATGGGATTGTATGCTTTAATTCCTTTTGCAACATCGCCATCGGCTATACCCTTTATTTCTAATTCATGTAAATTACAGAAATTTGCAATCTGCTTAAAACTGAGCGTGGTGTTTTGTACTAGCCAAACAGCAGTCGCTTTTGGCATAAATGGTCCATCTGACATAATTTATTTTTTTTCTTTTCTTAAGTTACTAAATTTCTTATTATATTTACTTACTCTTCCTTTATCTAAAATTTTTTGGCTTCCCCCTGTCCATGCAGCGTGTGACTTTGGGTCAATATCGAGCTTTAAAGTGTCTCCTTCTTTTCCCCATGTGGACATGGTCTCAAATTTAGATCCGTCTGTCATCACAACGTTTATTTTATGATAATTAGGGTGAATTTTTTTTTTCATTTGAAACTTTCTATAGCAATATCTTAATTAGCTCAATGAATTTTTACAATAAATTTTTTAATTCCTTGTGAATTTTTGAATTGGTAGCAATAATATCTATTTTTTTTTGTAAAAAACCACCATCATTTAGACTGTTAACAAAGCCACCAGACTCTTTTACAAGTATAATGCCAGCTGCAATATCCCAATAATTTATCTCCCTATGCCAATAACCGTCATATCTTCCTGAAGCCACATAGGCTATATCTAAGGCAGCACTTCCAGATTTTCTTACATGCGAATTTACTGCAGTAGAAATCTTTTGATATTCTGTAAATATAAAATCTCTTTTTTCACTTGTTATTTTAGGACCGCCAGTCACTAAACAGCAATTTTTAAAATCAGATTTATTTGATACCCTTATTCTGGAATTATTCAAATAAGCTCCATTACCTTTTTCAGCAAAAAACATCTCGTTTTTTATGGGATCAAAAATAATTCCTGAAATAATTTCAGAATTTTCTTCATAAGCAATAGATATAGCAAAGTGTGGCAAACCATTTAAAAAATTAAAAGTTCCATCAATAGGGTCGATGATCCATTTTTTATCCTTATTTTTTCCCTCAATTAATCCTACTTCTTCACTTAAAATCGAATAGTCAGATTTTTCTAATTCACCGATAATAATTTTTTCTACACGTTTATCTGAGGCTGTAACAAAATCTCCTGGACCTTTTTTCTGATACTTGTAACTTTTCAACTTCTCCAAAATCCCTTATTAATACCTTGGATGCTTTATTACATGCTTTATACATTAAATTAAATTGAGGAGAATTTATTTTCATTAACTGATTTTTTTTACATACTCCAAATTTCTTGTATCTAATATTATTTTATTTCCATTTTCTATAAAAGGCGGAACCATAATATTTAAACCATTTTTTTAATTTTGCTGGTTTATAAGAAGAGGCAGCTGTTTGTCCTTTAACCACACCATCAGTACTCTCAATTTCACATTCTATATTTGTGGGTAAATCAACTGAAAGAGGATTATCCTCTAGAAAAGAAATTGTTACTTTCAAATTTTCGGTCAATAATTTCAACTTATCTCCTAAAAGATTTTTTTTAATTGAAATTTGTTCAAAGTTTTCTGGATCCATAAAAAAGCACCCGCCATCATCTGAATACAAAAAATTAAATTCCTTTTCTTCAAGTTGGGCACGCTCGACGTTTTCGCTGGATCTAAATCTCTGGTTTAATTTTGTACCTTTAGTAAGACTTTTTAATTCTACTTGGTTGAATGCACCACCTTTTCCAGGTTTTACATGTTGTGCCTTGAGAACAGTCCAGTGATCATTATTATATTCAATAATCATCCCTGGTTTAATTTCATTTCCTTGTATTTTCATATTAATTAAATAACCTAATTGCCTCTTTTGGTTTTAAGCGAGGGTTATTCCAAATAAAACTTGATATTGCAAGATAATTTAATCCAAATTTGATTAAAATTTTGTAGTTTTTATTATTTATTCCACCAATACCAACAATTGGTAAGCTTGTTTTTTTCTTACACCATTTAATTAATTCTTTTTTTGATTTTTTTTTGCATTTGGTTTTAAACTTGATTTGAAAAATGATCCGATTGCTAAATAGCTAGGTTTCTTTTTAATAGCCTTTAAAATTAATTTTTTAGATCCGTGACAAGTTATCCCTATTATTTTATTTTTTTTTTTAATAATTTTCTTGCTTCTTGTATTGACCCATCAGATTGACCCAAATGACATCCATCAGAATTAATTTTTTTTAGCAATTAAAGGAAAGTCATTAATTATAAATTTAACTTGATGTTTTTTTGTTATAATCTTTATCTTTTTGGCAATTTTAATTAGATTAAATCGCGAATAATTTTTGAGTCTCAGTTGAAAATACTTAACTTTTTTTGACTTTAATACATCATTTAAGTCTTTATAAAAATTTTGTGTAATTTTGTTAGGTGATATTAGGTATATGAATTTATTCAATTTTAAGCCGCAAAACTTTGCTCAAGCTTTTCATTCCATTTAGCTTCCGTAGATGCACCATTCATAGTAGCTCTATGATCAAAAACTTTTTGAATATCAGATGTATTCTTCATTGATTTCGACCAAGTTTTTAGAGCTGACTGTTGCAAAGCCCTTCCGTATGAAAAAGTAAAATTAAATGATGTATCATTAATTTTATTTATAGCATTTAAATTTTTTGTGGCTTCAATTTCGCTTTGTCCACCTGAAAGGAATGCAACACCTGGCACCTCTTTAGGCATATTCTTCTTCAAACATTCTAAAGTTTTTTTAGCAATTTCATCTGTAGTGGATTTATTTTTACAGCTTGCACCAGGTAAGATCATATTAGGTTTTAAAACAGTTCCTTTTAGATTTACATTCTGCAAATATAGTTCTTTATAACATTCAGTTATTACTCTACTTGTAACATCATAACACTCATCGATACTATGTTCTCCATCCATTAAAACTTCTGGTTCGACAATCGGAACCATTTTTGCTTCTTGAACTAAAGCAGCATACCTAGCTAAAGCGTGTGCATTAGCTTTTATACATTGTTCACTTGGACTTCCTGAACCAATTGAATATACAGCTCGCCATTTAGCAAATCTCGCTCCAAGTTTATAATATTCTTCCATTCGAGATCTTAATCCATCAAGACCTTCTGTAATTTTTTCATTATTAGAACCTGCTAAAGATTTTGCTCCTTTATCAACTTTTATTCCAGGTATTGATCCATTTTTTTTAATTAATTCAGGAATAGATATTCCACTACTTGAAACTTGTCTTATCGTCTCATCAAATAAAATAACTCCACTTATACATGTTGCCATAGCAGGAGATGTAAATAAAGTTTCTCTAAAATGAAGTCTATTTTTTTCGTTAGACTCAACATTTACACTTTTTAATCTCTTTTCCATTGTCCCGGTACTTTCATCCGCAGCAAGAATTCCCTTACCTTTCGCTACCATTTGTTTGGCGATTTCTTCAATATTCATAAAATCTATTTTTTTTGTTAATACTTTTATACCAGGCAATTCCTTGCCTTCAAGAGATTCTAAAAAAGCACCACCAGCTGTTGATAAATGAGTAAAGATCTTTTTCTAATCCTGCATTTTTAATCGCTGCTAAAGTATCACCACCACCCACAATTGATATTAGTGACTTTGATTTAGTATTCTCCGCAATTTTTTTTGCTATAGATAATGTTCCCACAGAAAAATCTTTATTTTCATAATAACCAGCTGGTCCATTCCAAAATACTGTTTTAGAAATATCTATAGTTTTGTTTATTACGTCAATTGTTTTGTTTCCAATATCTAATATCATGTCCTTATTACCTAAGTTCTCCAAAGTTTTATAATTTTTATCACCGTCAATATTTGTTGCTGTATTGCAATCTAAAGGAATAATAATTTTGCAATTATATTTTTTAGCTAAAGAGTTAATTTCTTTAACTATATCCTCGGTTCCTTTTTCGTAAATCGAAGATCCAATATTAATACCTTTAAACTTTAGAAAATTATTAGCCATAGCTCCAATAATGACCAAATTATCTGATTTCTTTAATAAATTTGATATAACTTTAATTTTAGATGATATTTTTGAACCGCCTATTATACAAGTAACTGGCTTTTTTCTATTTTCTATTATCAACCTAATTGAATTCATTTCTTTTTCTAAAAGTGGGCCACCGTAACTATCAATAAATTTTGTTATTTTATGTAATGAGGCTTGTTTTCTATGCGAACATGAAAAAGCTTCATTTATGTAAAGGTCACCCATTTTTGACAAATCTTTTGCAAAATTTTCATCATCATCT
>CACHSH010000007.1 GCA_902582475.1 uncultured Pelagibacteraceae bacterium
TTGACATCAATAAAGAAAGAAATAAAGTTTAAATCACAAACGAATCATTAAGATTTGTTTTAAAAAAGGGAGATATAATGGCTAAAAGACGTAAAAAGAAAAAAGGAAAAAAAAAGAAGGCTAAAAAAAGAAGAAGAAGAAGAAGATAAATAGTTTTCTATTAAAACGCCCTTTCCAGATCTCACGGAAAGGGCGTTTTTTTTGTTAAATAGCTTCTAAATTTAGATTTCTTCCTAAAGCCTTATCCATTTTCTTTTTAGTATCTTCGGATGAAATTTTTAAAACAACTTCAAATTCACTTTGCAATCTGTCATAAGCCTGTTCAAAAAGTTGTCTTTCACTATAAGATTGATCAGCTATAGTATTTGAGGTTTTATTTAAATCTTTGACTACTTCAGCAAGTTCATAAATTTTTCCTGAATTAATTTTTTGTTCGTATTCTTGTGCTCTTCTACTCCACATAGTTCTTTTAATTTTAGGTTTAGTCTTTAAAATCGATACACATTTATTGATTTGATTAATCGATGAAACTGGTCTCAAGTGACTTTGTTGGTTAATTGGTATTGTTAAAGTTAACTTATCTCTTTCAATTAATATCTTATAATAGTTTATTGTGATATCCCCTATAATGGCTTTATCGACTGAAACAATTTTACCAACTCCGTGTTTAGGATATACAACATAATCGTTAATATTATATTCTTTTTTTTCCGTTGGTTGTTTTACTATTTTTTTAATTTCAACTTTCTGTTCAAGAGTATTTATTTTTTTTGTTTCTGGTGTTTTCTTTAGATTTTTAATTTTAGGTAATTTTTTTTTTAAAATTTTTTTAATTTTTTTAGATTTTTTTTTCGGCACAATTAATCTCCTGGTTTTTCTGAAAAATATTTATCAAATTTGTTTTTAATTGTTTTAAATTTTTCTGCATCTTTCGGCGGATCTTTCTTTTGTGATATATTGGGCCATAATTTAGAATATTTTTCATTTATCTCAAGCCATTTTTGTTTATCATTTTCTTGATAACTTACATCAGAAACAATTGCATCTACCGGACATTCAGGCTCACAAACACCGCAATCAATACATTCATCTGGATGAATTACAAGCATATTTTCTCCCTCATAAAAACAGTCAACTGGACATACCTCTACACAGTCCATCAGTTTACATTTCACACATTCATCCTTGACTATATAGGTCATTCTTTTTTTCCTTTTAATACATTAAGTTTAATTTCTCCACTTAATTTATCTGACACATATAGCAATCCGCAAATTCGTCTCATTAAAGTACTTTCATACATATCAGATTTATTGTCTGATAAAATAACTTTCCATAATGCTTTTAAAACGTCAGTTTTTAAATTTTCATTCATTTTTTTTATTTCTTTTGTAAATTCTAAAATTTGATTTGAACTACTTTCATACTCCTCCGCTTTAGCTATAACTTCTAATACTTTTTCATGATTTAAATTTTGGAGACTTTTATCGATATTTTTTAATTGATTAGCATAAGATTTAATAAATTCTATAATTACTTGTCTTTCTTTTTCTGAATAATTTTCATCAATTTTTGCCGCATGCACTAAAAGAGAAACTATTTTAATTAAATCAATAGATGAAGCTTTAATTTTTTTTGTTTTATCAGATAAATTAAATATCATTTAATATTAAGTTCCGTTAATTTTTTAAAAGGATTATCTTTTTTACCTAAGAAATGCGTTTTTTTTCTAATTTTTTTATCTCCCATATAAAAAAATATATCTTTTTCCTTACCTTTCTTCTTGTAATTCATAAAGTTCAATAATTTATAAAAATTTTCTTTTGAAGAACCTAAGAGATTCATCATTTCAGAGCTTATTTGAAAACTATTATTTTTTGTATTTTCTATTATTTTTAAAAAAAGCTTTTCAAGTATGTCCACTCTTACATAAAAATTTTTAAATTTTTCAAATCCACACAAAAGAAGAAACTTAGCATTAAATGTTGAATTTTCATCTACTAAAAAATTTAAACCTGATTTTGGAATTTCGTTATTATCTAATAAATTATTGTGAAACTTCCAAAGAGTAATTCTCAAATTCACAGCTTTTGGTTTTAACATTCTCGGTAAAAATATATGATAACGACCTATTTTAATTCCTAATTTTCTAAATTGTTTCCTTTCATCCTTAGATATCGAGTTAACTATATCTTTTACTTCCCTTCTTTTTAATACGCCGTTACTCTCGTAAAGTTGATATGACAAGGCTCTCAAATATTGATTATTATTTTCTAATCTAATTAAATTTGTTAGATCTTTTAACTCTTCGGATATCAGCATATTTATCCAAGAATTAAGTGCATTCAATAAATCTTTTTTGGTATTTATATCCAGTGCCTCGTCCGCGATGATATCAATTTCTGGAGATAAGTAATTTTTGCCCTTTTTAATTCGCGCTATGGGGTTATTTTTCCAATTAATTTTATAATCGTTACCTAATTCAAGTTCCTTCTTTTGAATAATTTCTTTTGAGCGTTTAATTAATTCTTCAACTATTCCTTGACGTGCTGCTTTTTTAAGTGACTTAATATCTGTATCAAGAGTTCCTTTGGTGAACTCTAGATATAGTTTCAAGCCCTTCAACTTGCCAATAAGTTGATTGTTTATTATTACATCATCATTATCTTTTATTTTTGTATCAAGCTTTAAATCTTGCTTAAGATCTCTAGAGAGAGCGCTTATCCTTTTATCTATAAAACTTTTTGTAAGCTCTTGGTGGAGTCTGTCTGATAAAAAATCTTCAATATTTTTACTCGCTTCAATCCAGTAGTCTGAATTTTCCACCCAATTTTTTTTGTTTGCTACATAAGACCAGGTTCTAACATTTGAAATTTTGTTTGAAATAACATCAATATTTCCATGATATTTGTCTAACCCTTTTAATTGATTCTTCATATAGTCATTTGGTATTCGATTTTTATTTGAACTTAAAAAATTGAAAACTTTAGTCACAACCTCTACATGATTAAAGGCTTTTTTTTGAAAATCAGGTATTTGACAACATTCCCATAATAATTCTAAATTATCCGATGAGACCTTAATTTTTTGGTCTCTAACAAGATATTTTAATATATTTTCATCTATCGAGTCATGGATTCTGTGCAGATTTTTATTACCAGATCTTTTTTCTAAAGAGCTAATTAAACTTTCTGGGTCTTGAAAATCTAAATTTGAATTTCTCCAATATAAAAATTTTACATCATCCAAATTATGTTTTTCTATTTTCTCAATTTCATCCGCCTCTAAATTTTCACAATCGCCTGTTATTCCAAAATAACCATCGTTTTTATATCTTCCAGCTCTCCCAGCAATTTGAGAAATCTCTGTAATTCTTAATCTTCGTCTTTTTTTCCCATCGAACTTTCTTATGCTTGAAAAATTTATTTGTTCTATGTCCATATTGATCCCCATCCCTATAGCATCTGTTGCAACCAAGTAATCAACATCACCTGATTGATAAAGTTCTACTTGAGAATTTCTTGTTTTTGGACTTAATGAACCCATAATTACAGCTGAACCTCCTTTTTGACGTCTAACAAGTTCTGCTAATGCGTAAACATCTTCGATTGAGAATGCTATAAGAGCGCTCTTTCTGTTTAACCTAGAGATTTTTTTAGAACCATTATAAGATAATTTTGAAAATCTTTCCTGCTTAATAAATTCAACATTTGGAACGAGTTCAGAAATTATATTTTTCATTATTTGTGATCCCAAAAACATTGTAAGAACTTCACCTCTAAAATTGATCAGTCTGTCTGTAAAAATATGTCCTCTTTCACTGTCACCACACATTTGAATCTCATCGACAGCCACAAAGTCTACAACTTTATCTTTGGGCATAGATTCAACAGTGCATATAAAAAAACTTGCTGAATTTGGTATTATTTTTTCTTCACCCGTAATAAGAGCAACTTTTTGTACTCCCAATTTTTTTACACATTTGTCATAGACTTCTCTTGCAAGAAGTCTTAGTGGCAAACCGAATATACCCGAGTTGAATTCCAACATTTTTTCAATTGCCATGAAAGTTTTTCCAGTATTTGTTGGACCAAGAATGGCTAGAACTTTATTTTCTGTCTTACTCATCAATTTGTGCTGTAGTTTTTTTTAAACACTATATATAGACTAGGTTAGAGAACAAAAGACGATTAAATCATGACCGAATCACTTTGTCAAACGTTCTATTTTAATAAATTATTTCTGCTTTATACTCTAAACTTAAGAATAAAATTTGAATGAAAGATTACACAAAGAGTCACATAAAGTCACTAAAGCCATCCTCAACTCTATCAATTAATGAGAAATCTAAAAAACTCTCAGCGGACGGAAAAAAAATTTTTAATTTTGGTTTTGGTCAATCTCCCTTCCCAATACCTGAAAAAGTCATTTCTTCGTTAAAAATGAATGCTCACAGAAAAGAATATCTTCCAGTTCAAGGTTTATTAGATTTAAGAAAAGCAATATCAAAATACATAAACTCAAAAAATAATGGATCATTTAAGGAAGAAAATATTATTTTAGGACAGGGATCAAAACAATTAATGTTTTTACTCCATCTTGGTTTCAATGGAGATTTTATTTTTCCAACCTCTAGCTGGGTTTCATATGAACCCCAAGGAATCATTGGCGGGAACAAGATTCATTGGATTGAAACTTCTAAGGAAAATAACTGGTTTCCTACAAAAAATCAAATAGAGAAAACAATAAAAAAAATTAAAGATCAAAATGCTATTTTAATATTAAATTCACCAAATAATCCCTCAGGTGCTGTTTGTAAAAATCTTCAAGAAATAGCAGAGGTAGTAAAAAAATATAAAATCTTAGTACTCTCTGATGAAATTTATTCTGAACTTCAATTTGATGGAAAGTATAATTCAATATCAAAATTTTATCCAGAAGGCACTATAGTTAGCAGTGGTTTAAGTAAATGGTGTGGAGCAGGTGGATGGAGATTGGGTTTTTTTGCAGTGCCTGATAAGCTAAAAAGTATTCTTAATTTTACAAAGGTTTTATCAAGTGAGTCGGTATCTTCAATAACCACTCCGGTACAATACGCTTCGGTTGAAGCTTTTTCTGGAGACCATTCAAATTATTTAAATAAAGTAAGAAATATACTATTTTCTGTAGGCCAGTATGCTTACAACAAATTAAAATCGAATAATGTTTTAATAAATCCTCCTGAAGGTGGGTTTTATTTGATGCCTGAATTTTTGAATTCAAAATTTAGAACTTCACAAGAAATGTGTAATGATATTTTAAATAAGACCGGAGTTACTTTATTACCTGGCTCAGATTTTGGTTTTAAAGAAAATAAGATGTTAACAAGATTAAGCTACACAGATTTTGACGGAGATTTATTTTTAAAGAACACAGATGGTAGTAAAAAACTAGATGATGACATCATTAAGAAGTATGCGCCAAATGTTGTTGAGGGCACTAATAGACTAGTAGAGTGGTCCAAAAATCTCTAGATTCACTGAAAAAATTATCGTCCAAAATAAGCCATTTAGTCTTACATTGTTTTACCCAAATTGATACATTTTCAATATTAATTGTACAATTAATACAAGGGGGAAAAATGAAGAGAATAATCTCTACTATCTCAGCGATAGCAATGTTATTTGCATTATCTTTACCGATGATGTCAGTAGCAAAAGCTGCTGAGTTTTTTACAATTGGAACAGGTGGACCTACTGGAGTTTATTTCCAAACAGGTAACGCCATTTGTAAAATGTTACACAAACAAGCGATAAGTGCTGAGCACGGAAGAAAAAAAGGTACAGCTAAAGCTTATAGATGTACTGCACCTTCAACAGGTGGATCTAATTACAATATTGGACAAATCAAAGATGGTGAGTTTCAATTTGGTGTTGCTCAGTCAGACTGGCAGTTCCATGCTTATAACGGTTCAAGCAAATGGGAAGGAAAGCAGTTCAGTGACTTAAGAGCTGTATTTTCTGTTCACAATGAACCTTTCCAAATTTGGGCTAGTAAAAAATCTAAAATTAAAGATTTCAAAGGCTTAAAAGGAAAAACTGTAAACATTGGTAACCCTGGTTCTGGTCAAAGAGGAACTATGGAAGAATTAATGAAAGCTATGGGAGCAGACATGAGTATGTTCAAAGCAACTACTGAACTTACTTCGTCAGAACAAGTAAAAGCTCTTTGCGACGGAAAAATAGATGCATTTGGATATTCAGTTGGATTTCCTAATGGTGCTATGGAGCAAGCTGCAACTTGCAAAGCAAAAGCAAGCCCAATTAACTTAACTGGTGCGCCAGTTCAAGGTTTAATTGACGGAGCGGACTATTATGCTAAAGCTGTAATCCCAGCAGGGACTTACTCAAATCAGAAAAAAGACGCTACAACATTCGGTGTAAAAGCTACTGTTGTAACAAGCGCTAATGTTTCTGAAGAGCTTGTATACTTAGTAACGAAAGCTGTTATGGAAAACTTTGATGATTTCAGAGCTCAACATCCTGCTTTTGGACCACTGGATAAGAAAAATATGATAGCTGATGGTTTGTCAGCTCCATTACACCCAGGTGCGATTAAGTATTATAAAGAAGCTGGATTAATGTAATCTTAATACATAATTAAATTAAAAAGGCCCAATATTTTTTGGGCCTTTTTTTTTAGAATAATGTATCTTAACTAAAATGAATCAAAACATTCAGAGTAAGATTAAAGACAAAATTCAAGAAGATATTTCTCCAACTCGTAATTTAACAGGAATTCATTTAAAAATAGTTTTTGGTATCGCCATCCTCTGGACATTCTTCCAACTTTGGTATGCTTCTCCTTTTCCTTTTTGGTTCAATTTTGGAATGTTCAAAGGTTTACCGGCAAGAGCTATTCATTTAGGTTTTGCTTTAACCTTAGCTTTTTTAATTTTTCCAGCAGTTAGAGGAAAAAAAATTTCAGCAATTGACGTACTAATAAGTATAGTTGCCGCGTTTTGTTGCCTATATATTTATTTTTTTTATGATGATCTAGTAAATAGAGGAGGAATACTTTTAGTAAAAGAAATATTTGGGTTTAAAATTCCAGTAGAACTTATTATAGGTGCAATTGGTATTTTAATACTTTTGGAAGCTACAAGACGAGCGATTGGTTTGCCTTTGGTTATTATTGCAGTTTGTTTTTTACTATTTTCTTATTTTGGTAAATATGCTCCAGATATAATCTCTCATGGTGGTCTTTCTGTAAAAAGACTGGTTGGTTTCCAGTGGTTTGATCAAGAGGCAATTTTTGGAATACCAATAGGAGTGTCAGTTGATTTTATATTTTTATTCGTTTTATTTGGAGCCTTGTTAGAAACTGCTGGTGGAGGAAAATATTTTTTAGATTTAGCTTTTGCCATGGTTGGTAAAATGCGTGGAGGTCCAGCTAAGGCTGCAATATTAGGATCTGGAATGACAGGTATGATTTCAGGTTCGTCAATTGCAAACACTGTGACTACTGGAACTTTCACAATTCCAATTATGAAAAAAACTGGTTTCTCCCAGGAAAAAGCAGGAGCCATTGAGGTTTCCTCTTCAGTTAATGGACAAATAATGCCACCAGTAATGGGAGCTGCTGCTTTTGTTATGGCTAGTTTCATCGGTGTAACTTATTTTGAAGTTGTTAAGCATGCTTTTTTGCCAGCTATTATTTCATATATTGCTTTGTTTTACATATCTCATTTAGAAGCTCTTAAATTAGGTCTCAAAGGTATGGATGACGCTGATGTTCCGCATCTTAAGAAAACTTTTTTATCAGGATTACATTTTTTAATACCAATTTTTGTACTAATTTTTTTACTTGTTTACATGAGATATACTGCTGGTTTTTCAATTTTTTATGCTACACTTTCTTTAGTCTTAGTAAATTTAGTAAGCCGTATTATTAAGAACTCAGATTTTAAAACTGGTTTAATTGATTGGTATAATCAAACAATTATTGGTCTGCAGAAAGGTGCAATCAATATGGTAGCAGTTGGAATTGCAATTGCTACTGCCGGTATAATAGTAGGGGCGGTTGGCTCTACAGGACTCAGTACTAACTTAATTATAGTTATAGAGACAATAGCTAGAGACAACGTAATAATATTAATATTACTTACTATTATACTTTGCTTGCTTTTAGGAATGGGTCTTCCAACCACTGCAAATTATGTTGTAGTAGCATCGCTTATGGCAACAGTTCTCGTTGATGTGGGAAATGCTTCTGGCTTCATTTTTCCACTAATAGCAGTTCATTTATTTGTATTTTATTTTGGTTTAATGGCTGATGTAACGCCACCGGTTGGATTAGCTTCCTACGCAGCTGCAGCAATTTCAGGTGGTGACCCATTAAGAACAGGACTTCAAGCAATTTGGTATAGTTTAAGAACAGGAATTTTACCTATTGTATTTTTATTTAATCATGAACTTTTGTTGATTGGCGTAGATAGTTTTTGGCAGGCTCTAATTGTAATAGTTACTTCTTTAACCGGAATATTAATTTTTACTGCTGCTACCCAACAATGGTTTATAAACAAATTAAAATGGTATGAAACCATTGCATTTTTAATAATTTCTTTATCATTTTTGGCTCCTGATTATGTTTTAAGTAAATTTTATCCGAAATTTAATGAGCAAAAACTTTCAACAGAAAATATTCAAAATCTCTCTTTTGATCCTGCTAAAGAAGTTCACATTAAAGTAACCAGGGTTTCAGAATATGGAGAAAGATATAAGTTATTTGTCATTGATAAAGGAAAATTTGAAAAAGAATATAATTTAGAGGAATACGGTGTAACTTTGATAGACCAAAATGATCAACTTACTGTAGATAAATTAAACTGGAAAGGAGAGGCAAAAAAATCTGGAATGCAAATGGGGGATATTATAAGTAATTTTAAAATTGAAAATCCAGATAGGCCCAATAAAGCAATAGTTTATCCTTTTGCATTTTTAGCTTTCTCAATATTTGGGTACTTTAATTATAGAAGGAAAATAATTTAGATTTATTTATTGATTTTTAAAATCTTCCAAACACCAGATGTAACTGCCACTATACCTTCAGAATTTATAATTTCACATGTTAGAAAAACTAGTGTTTTAGTTTTTTTTTGTACTTTAACTTTAGCAATCAATTTATCTCCAAGTTTAGCAGCAGATATAAACTTCATTTCCAAAGATATGGTCACGCATCTTTTGTTATCAGCTGATTGATGTGCTGCATTTCCCATTCCAGTATCTGCAATAAAAGTAAGAAATCCGCCGTGTGCCATCCCGGCAGTATTGAGATGCATCTCTTTAACTTCTGTTTCGTACTCAAAAGTAGAGCTATCTATTTTTTTACCTTTAAGCCCACCTACTTGTTTTGCGTAGCCTGAATTAGTTTCATCCATATCTTCTTTTATCATACAAAGGAGCCAGTTGTGAGAAAATAACAGCTGATAAGATAATTATAATTCCTAAGATTTTATATTCATTAAGAAACTGGTCCAATATCATCCATGCAGCTATTGATCCAAATACACCTTCCAAAGAAAAAATAATTGCTGCTGGAGCAGGAGATATATTTTGTAAAGCTAGAATTTGAAGCATAAAGGCAATTCCACTAGATAAAACTCCTGCATAAAGTAATTCTGCTGCTTCAAGGGATAAAACTGTAAATGAAACATATTCGAAAGCAAACATTGGGATAGAAGAAAATAATGCTGCAGTAAGACATTGAAATGAAGCAATAGTTATTGGAAAATTGAAAACTTTTAAAAATTTGGAAATATAAACTATATGGAAGGCCCAGAAAAAAGCACCTATTACGACCAGACTGTCACCAAATCTAACTCTTAAGTTTCCTAATTCACTCAAAAGCAAACCACCAAGTAAACACATCATTACTGATGGCCAAACAGATTTATGGATTTTTTTTGAAAAAAGAAAAAAAGCAATTATTGGAACTATAACTACATACAAAACTGTAAATACTGCAGAATTTGCTACATCAGTATATATAAGTGATATTTGCTGTAAAATGTTTCCTCCAGCTAATAAAAAACCTAAAAAAAATATGTAACCTACAACAAATTTCAAATTTAATTTGGATTCTTTAACTTTTTTAAATTCAAAAATAAAAAAAAAAGGTAATAAAGCTAAAAAACCTAAAATCAGACGAGTAGCAGAAAATGTCCAGGGGCCAATATAATCCATGCCCATATCTTGAGCCACAAAAGCTGTGCCCCAAAGAAAAGAGCAGGCTACAGCACAAATTAAAGAGAATATTTTTTTATCCATTTAAACTGCTAATTTGAATGCAAAATCTTTACCTAGACTTTTAGATAAATGCACACAAAATCTTGCGCCTTCAGCGCCATCAATTACTCTGTGATCATAAGAAAGAGATATTGGAAGAATTTTTCTTACAATAAATTGCCCATTAACTTTTTTAATTTTATCAAAAGTTTTACCAACGCCTAAAATAGCTACTTCAGGAGGGTTTATAATTGGTGTGAAAAAATTTCCTCCAATACCGCCAAGGCTTGAAATTGTCATTGAACCACCAAAAAATTCTTTCTTATCTATCTTGAGCTCTTTACATTGTTTACTTACTCTTCTCAGTTCTTCATAAATTTCTTTTAATCCTAATTGATCAACATTTCTAAGCTTTGGAACCATCAATCCATGTGGAGTATCAACTGCAAAACCAACATGATAATACTTTTTAAAAATTAATTTGTTGTTCTCAGGATCTATAGACGAATTAAAATTTGGATATTCTTTAAGTGCATTTACTACAGCTCTGGTTATAAATGCCAATGGGCTTATTCTTATTCTCTCACCAGAATAGTTATCAATTAAAGTTGATCTAAACTGTTCCATTTCAGTTATATCTATCTCATCATGTTGAGTAACGTGAGGAATTTCGGTCCATGACCTAACAAGTTGAGGACCTGATAACTTTTTTACTCTAGGAAGATCTTTTTTTTCTATTTCTCCAAATGCTTCATGAGGATATTCATCTTTGTAAACTTTCTTTTCAACCTTTCCTTCATTAACTGATACCTGGGATCTTACAAATTTTTTCACATCATCTTCCGTAACTCTGCCAGCTCTTTGCGATCCAGGTATCTGAACGATATCAGCACCTAATTCTCTAGCAAATTTTCTTACCTTAGGACTTGCAGATGATACACCATCTTTACTCAATTTTTTAACTACAGGAGCTATTTCTTTTGGGGTTTCAGTTACTATTTTTTTTTCAGGAATATTTTCTTTTACCTCAACTGTTTTTTTTCTTTCTTCCTTTTTACTAACAGAATCTAACGATAATATTTCACTTCCTTCTGAAACTTTGTCACCAACTTTAACAATAATCTTATTGATTTTTCCTTCATCAGTTGCAGGAACTTCTACACTTGATTTATCACTTTCTAAAGTTATCAGGGGATCATTTTTTTTAATCTGTTGTCCTGACTTAACCAATACTTCAATCACTTCAACATTTTTAAAATCTCCGATATTTGGAACTAATAATTTTTTTTCAGCCATTAAACTCTATAATTTTGTTGGAAAAACTTTTGTTTGATCAATACCGTATTTTTTAATTGCTTTTTCTGCATGTTCCGAAGCCATCAATTGTTCTTTTGCTAAAGCACTTAAAGTGTATGTAACAATATGCTTTTTATCAACTTCAAAAAATTTTCTTAATTCTTTTCTCGTATCACTTCTTCCAAAACCATCAGTTCCCAATGTATAAAATGGTTTATTAAGATATGGTCTTATTTGGTCTGTATGTGATCTTATATAGTCCGATGCCGCAAATATAATGCCTTCTTGTGTGTCTAAACATTTTTGCACATAACTTTTCTTAGGCTTTTCTTTTGGATTTAATAAATTTCTTCTTTCAACTTCCATACCATCTTTCTTTAATTCATTGAAACTAGTAGCACTCCAAACATTACAATCTACTCCGTAATCTTTTGATAAAGTCTCGGCAGCTTTTATAACTTCTCTTAAAATTGATCCAGAACCAAGCATTTGAACTTTAGCTTTCCCTTTTCCTTTGTAGTTTTTAAATAAATACATTCCTTTTAAAATACCCTGATCTGAACCGGCAGGTTTTTCTGGGTGAGTATAATTTTCGTTCATTGCAGTTATGTAGTAGTAAATATTTTCTTTTTTCTCATGCATCCTTTTTAATCCATCTCTAAAAATAACTGCCATCTCATATGAAAATGTAGGATCATAACTCACACAGTTAGGTATTGCAGATGCTAGGAGAAGACTATGTCCGTCCTGGTGTTGTAATCCCTCACCAGCTAAAGTTGTTTTTCCAGATGTCGCTCCAATTAAAAAACCTCTAGTCTGAGAATCTGCTGCAGCCCAAGCCAAGTCCCCAATTCTTTGAAAACCAAACATAGAGTAAAACAAATAAATAGGAACCATTTCTAAATCATGATTAGTGTAAGAAGTTCCAGCGGCAATCCATGATGACATTGCCCCCGCCTCAGTAATACCTTCTTGTAAAACTTGCCCACTTTTGTCTTCTCTGTAGGAACTTAATTGTTCAGAATCGACCGGTTCATACTTTTGGCCCTCATGCGCATAAATACCAATCTTTTGAAAAAAACCTTCCATACCAAAAGTTCTAGCCTCATCAGCAATTATAGGCACCAATCTTGGGGCAACATTTTTGTCTCTTAGTAAATTTGCAAGCATTCTTACAAGAGCCATTGTAGTAGACATTTCCTTATCACCAGTGGACTTCATAAAACTTTCAAATATATCTTGAGGAGGTGTTTTAACTGGTTTTGCAAAAGTAGTTCTCTCAGGAATGTGTCCACCAAGCTTAACTCTGCAATTTTTTAAATACTTTATTTCTGGTGAATTTTCTGCTGGTTTGTAATATTCAATATTTTTAACCTGCTTATCAGTAAGTGGCACATTAAATCTATCTCTGTAAAATAATAAATCTTCCTCGTCTAATTTCTTTTGTTGGTGTGTTGTATTTATACTCTCACCAGATTTACCCATTCCATAACCTTTAATTGTTTTAGCTATTATGACAGTTGGCTTACCTTTGCATTGAACAGCAGCATGATAAGCTGAGTAAACTTTATGAGGATCGTGTCCGCCTCTATTTAATTTCCAAATATCAGCATCAGTCATATTTGCTACCAAGTCTTTTAATTCAGGATATTTACCAAAAAATTTCTCTCTTACGTAAGCCCCACCTTTTGCTTTGAATGCCTGATATTCACCATCGACTGCTTCAGTCATTCTTTTAACTAGTAAACCAGTTTTATCTTTAGACAAAAGCTGATCCCAGTAAGATCCCCAAATTACTTTAATTACATTCCAGCCTGACCCTCTAAATCTTCCTTCAAGTTCTTGAATAATTTTTCCATTTCCTCTTACAGGTCCATCTAATCTTTGAAGATTACAATTAATTACAAAAATCAAATTATCTAATTTCTCTCTTGCTGCTAGTCCTACAGCCCCAAAACTTTCAGGTTCATCCATTTCACCATCACCTAGATGACACCAAATTTTCCTATCTTGATCTTTTAAAAGACCTCTATTTATTAAATACTTAGTAAACCTAGCTTGATAGATTGCCATCATAGGACCAAGTCCCATAGATACAGTTGGGAACTGCCAAAATTTAGGCATCAACCAAGGATGTGGGTAAGAAGACAATCCGCCTTTCTCAACTTCTTGTCTAAATTTATCTAATTGTTTTTCTGTAATTCTTCCCTCTAAAAATGCTCTTGCATACATTCCTGGTGCGCTATGACCTTGAAAATAAACTAAATCACCACCGAACTTATTATTTTTTGCTCTCCAAAAATGATTCATGCCAACGTCATATAATGTTGCTGCAGAAGCGAAAGTACCTATGTGGCCACCTAATTCTGGATTTTTTTTATTAGCCTTTACAACCATAGCAGCCGCATTCCATCTTATGTAAGCTCTAATTTTTCTTTCTAAATTTTGATCTCCTGGCGATCTGACATCTGCAGTGGCAGGTATTGTATTTATATAAGGAGTAGTTCTCGTATCAGGCAGAATTAATCCTTGAGTGTAAGCTTCATCAATCACTTTTTTAAGCAAATAACCTGCTCTAGATGATCCGTCATTTTTTACTACTGCTCTAAGTGAATCTAGCCATTCCTGAGTTTCTGCAGGATCTATATCATCTTTAGAAATAGGTTGAGCATAAATTGTTGCCTTCCCATTTCTTTGTCCATTTGTTTTATCTGCTTTTGGAATTACTTCTTTTTTAACTTTTTTTTCTTCTTTTGTTGGAGCAATAGTTTCTTCTTTTTCTTCATTTCCACCCTCTAACGTTGCAAGAATACTTCCTTCTGAAACTTTATCTCCTATTTTGACTTTGAGTTGAGATATTTTTCCTTCATATGGCGATGGTACCTCAACACTTGATTTGTCACTTTCTAAGGTAACTATTGGATCATTTTTCTTAACTGCATCGCCAGGTTTGACAAGAACCTCAATAATTTCTACATCTTTAAAATCACCAATATCAGGGACAGAAATATTCTTTGCCATAATTTAATTTATTATACACAATTTTTGACACATTTTATCCGCTTTTTTGACATTTGGATTTTGCAATGTATTTAATGCAACTTTTAAGACTTATTTTTAAAAGAAAAAGAGTTGAGGTTGATTCTAAGGTATTAATACAGAAGATTTTATTAAGAAAATACCTGGCTAAAACCAATTAACAAAACTACCAATATTATAGCTCCATAGTAGTACTGGTAACCTCTAACTGTAAAGGGCATTTTTTTTACAACTCTATTCTTTAAATTTTTTCTTGGTTTAAAAAAGTGTTTATTAAGTTTCATTTTTTCTCTACACACATAGCTATACCCATTCCTCCACCAATACACAATGTGGCAAGACCTTTTTTTGAGTCTCTTTTCTGCATTTCATGAAGGAGTGTGACAAAAACTCTTGTTCCAGATGCTCCGATTGGATGCCCCAAAGCTATTGCGCCACCATTCACATTTACTTTTTCCATGGGTAAAGAAAGTTCTTTCACCACAGCGCAACTTTGAGCCGCAAATGCTTCATTGGCTTCAACTAAATCCAAATCTTTAGAATTCCATCCTGCAATTTTTAGTGCCTTATTGGAGGATGGTATTGGTCCCGTACCCATTATTGAGGGATCCACACCACAAGATGCCCAGGATTTAATTTCTACAATGGGTTTTATCCCCCTTTTTTCAGCTTCACTCTTAGACATCATAACTACAGCTGCTGCGCCATCATTTATACCAGAAGCGTTACCTGCAGTAACTGTCCCATCTTTTTGAAAAACTGTTTTAAGTTTTTCTAATACATTAAGAGATATACCCTCTCTTGGATGCTCGTCTATTTTAAAAATAGAACTTCCTTTTTTTGATTTAATTTCATATGGAATAATTTCATCCTTAAATCTATTCTCTTTTTGAGCTTTAAGAGCCTTAATTTGTGAGTTATAGGCAAATTGATCTTGATCCTTTCTGGTAATTTGAAATTTTTGTGCAACATTCTCTGCAGTATTTCCCATGTGGTATCCATTAAAAGCATCCCACAAACCATCTTTAATCATCGAGTCAACTAACTCTGTATCACCCAGTTTTTTTCCATTTCTTAAGTGCGTTACATGTGGCGCAAGAGACATATTTTCTTGTCCTCCTGCAACAACAATGCTTGAGTCATTTGACATAATTGATTGAAATCCTGAAGCAATAGATCTTAAACCAGACCCACAAACTTGATTTACAACATAAGATGGAATTTCTTTTGGAATTCCAGAATCTATTGCGGCTTGTCGAGCTGGGTTTTGTCCTGCGCCACCTGTCAAAACCTGACCCATAATAACTTCACTAATATCCTCGAATTTTAAATTTGATTTTTTTATAGCTCCCGAAATTACTGTAGATCCCAGCTTGTATGCGGGAATATTCTTAAGAGCACCACTCAATGAACCAATAGCCGTTCTTACCGCCGATGTAATTACAACTGTTTTTTCTTTAGACATTACTCCTTTTAATTATATTCTTATTTGGTGAATGGCAACAATCATAAAATCGCTTTATTATAGCTGTTTTCTTTGATATTTTTAATATGTGGTCCCATAGCTCAATTGGATTAGAGCGTCTCGCTACGGACGAGAAGGTTGAGGGTTCAAGTCCTTCTGGGACCTCCAAAATAAGGAGACTTTTTATGTCACTACAAAATTCAGTATTCGTTTTTTTTATTGTAGTTTTAGCTGTTCTATTTGTAATATCCTTGATTTTATAAATAAACAGTAGCTAGAATAATTGATCCAAGTATTAATCTATATCCAACAATGATATTAAAGCTAAAATTCTTTAAGTAGATTAATAAGTATTTGATTGTTAGATAAGAGAAAATGAAAGATAAACCTATCGTCATAATTGAGCTGATATTTACAACCAAGTCTCCCCCATTAAACATCTTATAAAGACCGTATATCGAGCTACCTGCAAGCGCTGGAATTGAAAGTAAAAATGAAATCTTGGCAGCATCTTCTCTGTTAAATTTTAAAAATCTAACTCCAGTCATTATTATTCCAGATCTGCTTACACCAGGTATAAGAGCTAATACTTGAAAAAACCCAATTAAAATGGCCTTTTTAAACGTAAATTTATCTTTAATGCTATTTTCAAGGCTTAATTTATCTGAAATAAAAAGTACAATACCAAAAATTATAGTCATCCAACCTATAAGCTCTAAAGACCTAAATGTATCAATCAAGTTATACTTTAAAATTAAAAATCCAAATCCAAACAATGGAATTGATGCCAAAATTATTTTATAAAATAATTTTTTATTCTTTCCAAAATTAAAAATATCCTCTTTAAAGAAAAATATTACCGCAAGTAAAGAACCCATGTGAGCATAAACATTTATTAATAATTCATTTTGAATATCAAAATATTTTGATATTAAATTTAGGTGAGCCGAAGAGCTAACTGGTAGAAATTCAGTAATACCCTGTGTTATAGATAGGATTAAAATTTGAATAAAGTTTTCCATTTATTGTGTATTTCCTTATATTTAATTCAACTAGAGAGTTCATTAAAATTACGCATAGCTGATATGCATATATAAAAAACAAGTAAAATAGGGGTTTTTTGAATTAAAGGTCAATATAACTTACCTAAATAGTCTTTAATTTCCAAAATTTTTATTCTAAAAAACCGTCATGTCAGAAAAAATGTTAAAGTTTGTAAAAATAGGTCAGCAATCACCACCTAAAAGATCTGCTGATAACAGGAAGAATGACTTTAAAGAAGTCTACGATGAATTTATTAGCAACAAAGCCAAAGAGCAATCAAGTAGATGCTCACAATGTGGTGTTCCATTTTGCCAGGTTCATTGTCCTCTTCAAAACAACATACCAGATTGGTTAAAGCTTACCGCAGAAGGAAGATTAGAAGATGCTTATGAATTATCACAAAGTACAAATAATATGCCTGAGGTTTGTGGAAGAATTTGCCCTCAAGATAGATTATGTGAAGGAAATTGTGTAATCGAGCAGTCTGGACATGGAACAGTAACAATAGGATCGGTTGAGAAATACATTACAGAAACAGCTTGGGAAAAAGGCTGGGTCAAACCAATTAAATTAAAAAAAGAGAAAAATCAATCAATAGGAATTATCGGAGCTGGTCCAGCAGGATTAGCATGTGCTGAACAGCTTAGAAAATCTGGGTTCAAAATCACAATTTACGATCGATATGACAGACCTGGTGGATTATTAATATATGGAATTCCAAACTTTAAACTTGAAAAATTTGTAGTTGAACGAAGAACAAAACTTTTAAAAGACTCAGGGATTAAATTTAAACATAACTTTGAGGTTGGAAGAGACGCAACTTTAGAAGAATTAAAATCAAAACATGATGCAATACTAATTGCTACAGGCGTATATAAAGCGAGAGATGTTGATATAGAGGGAAAAAATCTAAAAAATATTTTTCCAGCGATGGATTTTCTTACCGCTTCAAATCGAAAAGGTTTAGGAGATAAAGTTAAATTATTTGATGATGGTACTTTAAATGCAGAAAATAAGAATATTGTTGTTATCGGTGGTGGTGATACCGCAATGGATTGTGTGAGAACCGCTGTAAGACAAAAAGCTAAATCTGTGAAATGTTTATACAGAAGAGACAGGGAGAATATGCCTGGTTCAGCAAGAGAAGTAAGTAACGCCATAGAGGAAGGAATTGATTTTCTTTGGCTATCTAACCCAAACAGATTTATCGGCAAAGACAATGTTGAAGCTGTTGAAGTAACAAAAATGGAATTAGGTGAAGCAGATTCCTCAGGTAGGAGAAAACCTGTTCCAATTAAAAATTCTGAATATAAAGTTGATGCTGACATTGTAATTAAAGCACTTGGTTTCGATCCTGAAGATGTACCTAAGCTTTTCGGCTCTGAAGATTTATCTGTTTCTAAATGGGGAACTATAAAAATCGACCTTAAAACTATGCAAACTAATTTGCCAGGAGTTTTTGCAGCTGGAGATATAGTAAGAGGGGCTTCGCTAGTCGTTTGGGCAATTAGAGATGGTAGAGATGCAGCTACAGAAATTGAAAAATATCTAAATTCACAAGTAATAAAAAAAACGGAAGCAGCATGAAGTTGTATAAAAAGAATAGAGAAATATTACAAAAAAACTTTTCTTATTCTACAAACATGGAGCATGATGCATGCGGAGTAGGTCTAATAGCTTCTCTTGATGGCAAAAAAAGTCGGAAAGTTGTTGAGTATGGTATTGAGGCTTTGAAAGCAGTATGGCACCGGGGAGCAGTTGATGCCGATGGGAAATCCGGAGATGGAGCAGGTATTAGCTTTGAAATTCCTAAAGATTTTTTTCGAGAAAAAATAGAAGATACAGGTCACAAACATACAGAAGGTGATATTTGTGTTGGAATGATTTTTTTACCAAGAACAGACTATTCATCTCAAGAACGTAGCAAAGCATTAGTAGAAAGAAATTTATTAGAAAACGATTTTTATATATATGGTTGGAGACAAGTTCCAGTTAATCCAGATGTTTTGGGTAAAACAGCTGATTCAAACCGTCCAGAAATTACTCAAATTATTTTTAAGTCCAATAAGAAAAAAGAAAGAAACGAATTAGAAAGATCACTTTATGTAGTTAGAAAAAAAATTCTTAAACAGACCAGAAATGAGCAAATAAATGACTTTTATATATGTTCTTTAAGCTCAAGATCTATTGTTTATAAAGGTATGTTTTTGGCTGAAGCCTTGTCGGATTTTTATTCAGATTTAAAGGACAAAAGATTTATTTCTAGATTTTCAATCTTTCATCAAAGATTTTCAACAAATACATTTCCAAGTTGGAAATTAGCTCAACCCTTCAGATCATTGGCTCACAATGGAGAAATTAATACCTTAAAAGGAAATATAAATTGGATGAAAATTCATGAACAGGATATGTCGAGTGAACTCTTCAAAAATGTAGAGGATTTAAAACCTGTTATAACTCCCGGCAATTCAGACTCTGCAGCTTTAGACAATGTTTTTGAATTACTTATTCATTCTGGAAAATCAGTTCCACTTATCAAATTAATGATGATGCCAGATGCGTGGTCTAAGAGAAGTAAAATTTTACCAAAAGCGCATCAACAACTCTTTGATGTTTTAAACAGCACCATCGAACCATGGGATGGACCAGCTGCAATTTGTGCAACTGACAGTAAATGGGCAATAGCAGCAACAGACAGAAACGGATTAAGACCTTTAAGATATTCTATTACGTCTGACAATTTATTATTTGCAGGTTCTGAAACAGGAATGGTTTCTATTCCAGAAGAGAATATTATAGAAAAAGGAAGGCTAGGACCTGGCCAACTAATTGCAGTTGATCTAAAAGAAGGTAAAATTTTTAAAGATAAGGATATAAAAGATTATTTAGCTAAAGATTTTACAAAGTTTCATAAGCAAGTTGTGCACTTTGATAAAAAACTTGGTACAAAAAATGAATTCCCAAATTTTCAAAAAGAAGAATTAAGACAAAGACAATTTATTTCAGGATATAGTATAGAGGATTTAGAGCTTATTCTTCATCCAATGGCAGAAGAAGCAAAAGAGGCTACAGGCTCAATGGGAGACGACACACCTGTTGCTGTATTATCAAATCATTATAGACCAATTACGCATTATTTTAGACAGAACTTCAGCCAAGTTACTAATCCACCAATAGATTCTTTAAGAGAGAATAAAGTTATGAGTCTTAAAACAAGATTCGGAAATTTAGGTAACATTTTAGATTTTGACAATTTTACAAAAGAAAATATTTACGTTTTAGATAGTCCTATTTTAACAAACTCAGAATTTAAAAAATTTAAAAGCCATTTTTCTACCAAAATAAAAGTTATTGATTGTACATTTGATGTAAGTAAATCTCTTAAAGATAGATTAGAAGAAATAAGATCAGAAGCTGAAATTTCAGTAAGAGAAGGTGTAAACCATCTTATACTTTCAGATCAAAAAATATCTGAAAAAAAAGCTATTGTACCAATGGTTTTAGCAGTAGGAGCTGTCCATTCAAATTTAGTTAAATTAGGATTAAGAGGATACTCATCAATAAATGTTCAAACAGCAGAAGCAATGGATACCCACTCATTTGCTGTTTTGCTTGGAGTAGGAGCAACAACTATAAATCCATACCTAGCGATAGACAGTATTTACCAAAGATATACAAAGAAATTATTTGGAAAGTTAGATTTTTACACTTGTGTAGATAGATTTAAAAAATCTATTAATAATGGCTTGTTAAAAATTATGTCAAAAATGGGAATTTCTGTATTAAGCTCTTACAGAGGCGGATGCAATTTTGAAGCCGTGGGCTTAAGTAGAGCTATTGTAGCAGATTATTTTCCTGGAATGTTTTCTAGAATCTCAGGTATTGGCGTGTTGGGTATAGAAAATAAAATAAAAGAACTTCACAAAAAAGCTTATCAAAAAAATGTAACTGTTTTGCCAATTGGGGGCTTATACAAATATAGAAAGTCTGGTGAAGACCATCAATTACAAGGAAGTCTTATACATCTTTTACAACATGCTGTGGGCGTTAAATCTTACGAACAATATAAAAAATATTCAGCAGGTATTCATAATTTAACGCCAATAAATTTAAGGGATCTCCTTGAATTCAAGAAGAAAAATAATCCAGTAAACGTCGATGAGGTAGAACCGGTCACAGAGATAATGAAAAGATTTGGAAGTGGAAGCATGTCTCATGGCGCATTATCAGAAGAAGCACATGAAACTTTAGCAATTGGAATGAACAGAATAAAAGGGGCTTCTTGCAGTGGTGAAGGTGGCGAGGATTCTAGAAGATTTAAAATACTTGAAAATGGTGACTCAGCAAATTCAAAAGTTAAACAAGTTGCATCTGCGAGATTTGGTGTAACCATAGAATATTTAAACAACTGTAGCGAAATTGAAATCAAAATAGCACAAGGTGCTAAACCAGGAGAGGGAGGACAGCTTCCAGGATTTAAAGTCACAAAAGATATTGCAAGATTAAGACACTCGACAAAAGGTGTAACATTAATTTCTCCCCCACCTCATCATGATATTTATTCTATAGAAGATTTAGCTCAACTCATTTATGATTTAAAACAAATCAATCCTAAAGCAAGAGTAGGTGTTAAACTTGTTGCTTCAACTGGAATTGGAACTATTGCAGCTGGAGTTGCAAAAGCAAAAGCTGACGTAATTTTAATATCAGGTCACTCAGGAGGTACAGGAGCAAGTCCGCAAACAAGTGTAAAATATGCTGGCATACCTTGGGAGATGGGCTTAACAGAAGCAAATCAAATTTTAACATTAAACCAACTAAGGCAGCAAGTTACACTTCGAACTGATGGAGGATTAAAAACAGGTAGAGATGTTGTGATGGCAGCTATGATGGGTGCTGAGGAATTTGGAATGGGAACTTCATCTCTAATAGCTATGGGCTGTATAATGGTTAGACAATGTCACTCAAATACTTGTCCAGTTGGAGTTTGTACTCAAGATGATGAGTTAAGAAAAAAATTTACTGGAACACCAGAGAAAGTCGTAAATTTTTTTAATTTTGTTGCAATGGAAGTTCGAGAAATTTTGGCGTCACTTGGATTTAAAAATCTAAAAGACATTATCGGAAGAACAGATCTTTTAGTACAGGTAAGTAGAGGTTCTCCAAACCTAGACGATCTTGATTTAAATCCTTTATTAGTACAAACTGATCCAGGTAATCATAACAGATATTCAGATAATAAACTAATTAACAAAGTTCCTGACAACAACATAGATGAGAATGTCTGGTCAAAAATAAAAGATAAAATTAACAATAAAGAAAAAATTTCATATGAAGGAAATATAAAAAATACGGATAGAGCAGTAGGATCAAAACTTTCACACTATATTTTTGACAAATTTAAAAATAAATTGGACAGTGATTTAATTCAAATAAATCTTAATGGTTCAGCAGGTCAGTCATTAGGTGCTTTCTTATCAAAATCAATTTCATTAAAAATATTTGGAGATGCAAACGACTATGTTGCCAAAGGACTATCGGGAGGTAAAATTGTTGTTGTTCCATCTAAAACTAGCAGATTAAAAACAAAAGAAAATACGATTATAGGAAACACGGTTCTTTATGGTGCCACATCTGGAAAACTATTTGCGGCTGGGAAAGCAGGAGAAAGGTTTGCAGTTCGTAATTCTGGAGGAACTGCAATAGTAGAGGGATGTGACTCAAATGGATGTGAATATATGACTGGTGGAAATATAGTAATACTAGGAAGCATTGGAGATAATTTTGGTGCAGGTATGACTGGAGGAATGGCTTTTATTTACGATCCAGAAAATACTTTTGAGAACTTTGTAAATCCTGCTTCGGTTACTTGGCAAAAACCAGAAACTAAATATTGGAAAGAAAAATTAAAATCTCTAATTCAGGAACACCTAAAAGAGACAGAGTCTGATATTGCCAAGAAAATTCTAAGTGACTTCAAAAATGAAATAAATTATTTTATACAAGTTTGCCCTCTAGAAATGTTAGATAAACTGGATAATCCAATCACATTAAAGGATAGTATTTCTAAAGCGGTCTAATTCTCTCAAGATTTTATTTATACTTAGTTTATTTGATAGACTATGATCTCCATTTTTAATCACTACCATTCTTTTCTTTGCCTTTGTAAAAACAGACAAAACTTTTCTTGAAAAAGAAACTGGTACAGCTTCATCTCTTTGACCATGAAACATTGTTACGATGATTTTTGAATTTATTTTTTTTGAAAGTACTTTATTTTTCCTACCATCTTTAATTATTTGATATGTAATCGGGTATTCATAATCACCATTTTTTATATGACCTATACCTCTAAGTTTAATTTCCTTTTTTACTTTTTTTGGAAATTTTCTCCACATTAATCTTTCTAAAAATTCTGGTGCTGATCCAATTCCAATAAAACCCTTAATCTGATTTTTAAAATATTTAAATTGATTTAATGCAATCCAAGATCCCATACTTGAACCAATTACAATAAAATTATTTTTTTTAATAAATCTTCTAATCAAAATTTTTGTATCATTTGACCATTGACTTATATTTCCTTTAGTAAATTTTCCTGAGGATTTTCCGTGACCCGAGTAATCTAAAGTTAAAAAACCTAATTTTTTCCTCACAGCATATTTTTTAAAAGCATTAGGTTTTTCACCTTCAATATTTGACATAAAACCAGGCAAAAAAATTATATACAGTTTTTTTTTGAAAAAATTGCCCATATATCTTAGTTTTTTTGTTTTTGACAATCTAATGTAGTTGTATTTTTTCATATAAAATTTTTCTTATTAATCTGTTATTATATATCTTTGATTATATGTCATCTAAAATAAAAGTTTTACAAGTAATTCCAAGACTTGGTTACGGCGGCGCAGAGACAGGCTGTTATGATTTAGCACACTACTTAGCAGAGAAAGATTGTAAATCTTACATTGTTACAAGCGGAGGACCATTAATAAAATTTATTAGAAAAAATAAAGTTAAAGTTATTAGGTTACCGGTTCATTCAAAGAATCCTCTATTAATGATTGTTAACGCCATAATTATTTCAATTTTAATATTCATTTTAAATATTGATATTATTCATGCAAGAAGTAGAGCACCGGCTTGGTCATGTTGGGTAGCAAATCTTATAACAAGAAGAAAATTTGTTACTACTTTTCATGGGACATATAATTTTAAAAGTAAAATTAAAAAATTTTACAACTCTATTATGCTTAAATCTGAATTAACAATTGCTGGATCTAATTTTATTTTTGACCATATACACACTAATTATAGTAATCATTTAAGTAAAAATAAAAAATTACTAGTTATTTTTAGAGGCATAAATACAGACTACTTTAATCAAACAAAAGTTACAGAGGAAAAAGTAGATAAATTTAATTCTACATTAAAATTAGATGTTCACACCTTTAAAATTCTTTTACCTGGAAGATTAACTAAGTGGAAAGGTCAAGAAATGTTTTTAGAGTCTTTAAGTTTGTTAAAAACAAAATACTATAAAACAAATTTTAAGGCTGTAATATTAGGTTCACATCAAGGTCGTAAAGTTTTTTTTAAAAAACTTATTTCAATGGTTGATCAGTACCGATTGAAAGATAATGTTATTTTTTTGAGCTTATGTGAGGAAATGCCAGTTGCTTATAAAAGTGCAGATGTAATTGTATCTTCATCTATTGAGCCCGAGGCTTTTGGTAGAGTCGCAGTAGAAGCACAAGCAATGGAAAAACCAATTCTCGCAAGTGATTTAGGTGGATCAAAAGAGACTATAATTAATGGTAAATCAGGATTTTTATTTAAAAATGGAGACCCAAATTCCCTTGCACAAAATTTAAATTATATTATTGAAATGGATAAAGACAAGTTGCAATCGATTGGAAATGAGGGTAGGAAAAATATATTGATAAAATTTGACGTAGAAAAAATGTGCCAATCAACATTTTCTGAATATAAAAAATTGCTAAGACAAAAACATTAAATGCCAAATATTACTTTACAAGACGGAAAAAAATTAAGTTTTAAAAATAATGTGACTGGATATGAGGTTGCTGAAAAAATTAGTAAGTCACTTTCAAAACAAGCTCTTATAGTAAGTGTAGATGGAGAGTTAAAAGATTTAAGCTTTTTGATTCAAAAAGACGCCTCTGTAAAAATCATAACTAGTAAAGA
The DNA here is from genome assembly GCA_902582475.1 of uncultured Pelagibacteraceae bacterium. Classification (GTDB taxonomy): domain Bacteria; phylum Pseudomonadota; class Alphaproteobacteria; order Pelagibacterales; family Pelagibacteraceae; genus Anoxypelagibacter. Next base: position 25,315 of record CACHSH010000007.1, read on the forward strand.
TAAAGAGGGTCTAGATGTAATTAGACATGATGCAGCACATATAATGGCAATGGCTGTTCAAGAATTATTCCCAGGAACACAAGTAACTATAGGTCCTGTTATTGAGAATGGTTTTTTCTACGATTTTGCAAGAAAGGAACCATTTACAAAAGATGATTTAAAAAAAATTGAGAAGAAAATGTCAGAGATTATTGACAGGGATGTAAAAACAAAACGCGAAGTATGGAACAGAAGTAAAGCAATAGCACATTTTAAAAAAATTGGGGAAAAGTATAAAGCTGAGATTATTGAGAGCATTCCTAAAAATGAAGAACTATCAATTTACCATCATGGGGATACTTGGCACGATCTATGTAGAGGCCCGCATTTGGTTTCGTCAGGGAAAATAGGTAAAGCTTTTAAATTAACTAAAGTTTCAGGTGCGTATTGGAGAGGGGACTCAAATAATGAAATGCTTCAAAGAATTTATGGAACATGTTGGAGTTCTAAAAAAGAATTAGATGAATATTTACACAGACTGGAAGAAGCTGAAAAAAGAGATCATAGAAAGTTAGGTAAAGAGATGGATCTCTTTCATTTCAGGGAGGAAAGCCCAGGATCTGTTTTTTGGCATGAGAAGGGCTGGAATTTATTTCAACGACTTGTAGAGTATATGAGATTAAAGCAAAGAAATGCAGGATATAAAGAAATAAGTACACCCGAACTATTAGATAAAAGTCTTTGGGAAAAATCAGGACATTGGGAGAAATTTGGTCATCACATGTTCACATCAGAGACACCAGACGAAAAAATTTTTGCTGTAAAACCAATGAATTGTCCTGGATGTGTTCAAGTATTTAATCAAGGTCTTAAAAGTTATAGAGATTTGCCTTTAAAGTTATCTGAATTTGGAAAAGTTCATAGATATGAACCATCCGGTGCATTACATGGTCTTTTACGAGTAAGAGCTTTTACACAAGATGATGCACATATATTTTGTACAGAAGAGCAAATAACAGACGAATGTATTAGTGTTACTAAATTAATATTAGATATCTACAAAGATTTGGGTTTTGAAAAAGTATTCCTTAAATATTCTGATAGACCAGAAAAAAGGGTTGGCGATGATAAAATTTGGGATAAGTCAGAAAAAGCTTTGCTCGCAGCGATTAAAAAAACAAAATTGGAATACACTATAAATAAAGGAGAAGGTGCTTTTTACGGTCCAAAAATAGAATTTGTTTTGAGAGATGCAATAGGTAGGGATTGGCAATGCGGAACTTTACAAGTTGATTTAAATTTACCTGAAAGGCTTGGTGCTACATTTGTTGATAAGGATGGAGGTAAAAAAGTACCAGTAATGTTACACAGGGCTTTATTCGGATCTCTAGAGAGGTTTATTGGTATTATAATTGAAAATTATGCTGGTAAACTTCCATTTTGGCTATCACCTTCACAAGTTGTTGTATTGCCTATAGCTGATGAACACAATGAATACGCAAAAAAAATATTTAAAGAACTCTTTAAAGAGGGTATAAAATGCGAAGTGGATTTAAGAAATCAAAAAATAAATTACAAAATAAGAGAACACTCTCTATCGAAAGTTCCTATATTATTAATCTGTGGAGGCAAGGAAGTGAAAGATAAAAGTGTTAGTATTCGAAAGCTTGGATCTGAAAAACAAGAAGTTAAAAAATTTGATACAGTTCTTAAAGAATTTAAATTATCAAACAACCTACCAATTAAATAAGTGCAAAAACCAAATTATTTTCAAAGAAGAACTAAATTTCAAGGACCTCGTACCAACCACAGGATTAGAAGCATAGATGTCCAAGTAATAAATAGTAGTGGAGAAAACTTAGGTATTTTACCAATAAAAAAAGCAATTGAAGCCGCAAAGGAAGAAGGTTTAGACTTAATTGAAATATCACCAAATGCCAATCCTCCCGTTTGTAAAATAATGGACATGGGAAAATATAAATATGATATGCAAAAAAAGGCTAGTAAAGCAAAAAAAAATCAAAAAATAGCTACACTTAAAGAATTAAAATTAAGACCTGGTACTGAGATACATGACTATAATTTTAAAATAAAAAATGCCAAAAAATTTCTTCAAAAGGGAGATAAAGTAAAATTTACTGTAAGATTTAAAGGAAGAGAAATGCAACATGTCCAGCTGGGAAGAAATTTAATGGATAGAATAATCGAGGACACAAAGGAAATCGGTAAAGTTGAGGTTAGCCCAAAATTTGAAGGACGACAAATGATTATGATTATTCACCCTAATTAATCATTGTAAAGCCAAAACAATATATATATAAATCCGTAACTATGCCAAAGTTAAAAACAAAAAGCTCTGCGAAGAAAAGATTTAGATTTACTAAGTCAGGAAAAATTAAAATGCCACAGGCAGGAAAAAGACATGGTATGATCAAAAGAACTAATTCTCAAATTAGAAAACAGAGAGGTACGACTATAATGTCCAAGCGAGACTCAAAAATCGTTAAGTCATATATGCCGTATAGTTTGAGGGGATAATTAAATGTCTAGAACTAAAAGAGGAGTCACTAGTAGAGCAAGGCATAAAAAAGTCTTGAAGGCTGTTAAGGGCCAGTGGGGCAGAAGAAAAAATACAATTCGTATAGCACGACAGGCAATGGAAAAAGCACTGCAGTATGCTTACAGAGATAGAAGAGCTAAAAAAAGAGAATTTAGATCCTTATGGATTCAAAGAATCAATGCAGGTGTTAGAGCTGAGGGACTTACTTATTCAAGATTCATTAATGGTTTAAACAAATCTAAAATCAAATTAGACAGAAAAGTTTTAGCTGATTTAGCCTACAATAATCCAGAAGCTTTCAAATCACTTGTAAAAAAAGTTCAGTTATCAGTAAAATAAACTTGTTTTTTCTTTTATAAAGTTAGAGTAAAAACTAACTAATGATAGATTTACGAGAATTAATACAAAAGATTTCACAAGCTAAAGACAAGTCAGAACTACAAAATATCAAGTCTCAGTTTCTGGGAAAAAATAGTCAAATTAATCAAGAGTTTAAAAAACTCGGCTCTTTAAGTGAGGACGAAAAAAAAATCAAAGCTTCATCATTAAATAATGAAAAGCAAAAAATTACAGACTCTATTAATATAAGATTTAAAGAGTTGGAAAAATTAGAAATAAGTCAAAAACTTCAAAAAGATAAAGTTGATGTGACCTTGCCTGCTCGTGAAAGGCCGAGTGGAAAAATTCATCCAGTCTCACAAGTAATTGATGAAATTTCCTCTATTTTTTCTGAAATAGGATTTTCTGTTGCAGAAGGACCAGACGTTGAAACTGAGTATAATAATTTTACTGCATTAAATACGCCTGAGGATCATCCAGCAAGAGATATGCACGACACTTTTTATTTGGATAAAGATAAAAAAATTTTATTAAGAACACACACTTCACCTGTACAAATAAGGACTATGTTAAGTGGAAAGCCTCCATTTAAAATTATAGTTCCCGGGAGAACATATCGTTGTGATAGTGACCAAACACATGCACCGATGTTTCATCAGTTAGAAGGTTTACATATAGATAAAAATATAACAATGGGTCACTTAAAAGGTTGTTTGGACTATTTTGTAAAAGAATTTTTTGAAGTTAAAAAAATTAAAATGAGATTTAGACCAAGCCACTTTCCATTCACTGAGCCATCAGCAGAGGTTGATATTGGTTATAGGATAGAAAATGGAAGAATAATTGTTGGCGAAGGGGACAAGTGGTTAGAAATTTTAGGTTGTGGAATGGTTCATCCTAATGTCTTAAAAAATACAAAAGTTGATCCAAAAAAATATCAAGGTTTTGCTTTTGGTATGGGAATAGATAGACTAGCAATGTTAAAGTACGGGATAAATGATCTCAGATCATTTTTTGAAAGTGATTATAGATGGCTAAACTATTTTGGCTTCGATCCTTTAGACGTACCAACAAATTACAGAGGTTTAAGCAGATGATCATAACTTTATCGTGGCTTAAAAATCATTTAGCTACTACTGCAAATCTTGAAAAAATTATAAATAAACTAACTGATATTGGTTTAGAAGTAGAGCAAGTTAAAGAGTCTCAAAATGAAATGTCTGATTTTAAAATAGCAAAAGTTCTTAAAGCAGAAAAACATCCAAACGCAGACAAACTAAAACTTTGCGAAGTCAGTCTTGGTAATAACAGCGAAGTCAAAAAAGTAGTTTGTGGAGCGTCGAATGCAAGAAAAGGTTTAGTAACAATTTACGCACCACCGGGATCCGTTATACCAAAAACTAAAATGAGACTAAAAATTGCAAAAATAAGAGGAGTCGAGTCATACGGCATGTTGTGTTCAGGAAATGAATTAAATATATCAGATGACAGTGAAGGAATAATAGAACTTAAAAATAGAGATAAAGATATTGGAAAAAATTTCTTTAAGAGTAAAAGTGAAAAATTAATTGACATTTCTATAACACCAAATAGACCCGATTGTTTAGGTGTGAGGGGAATTGCAAGAGATTTAGCCTCAGCTGGTTTAGGAAAACTTTCAGATCTAAAAAAAATAAAAATAAAGCAGGGCTTTAAACAACCAATAAAAATTTCAATAACAAAAGAAAAAAATCAAGGATGTTTAAATTTTGGCGCTTATTATATAAAAAATATTAAAAATAAAGAAAGTCCTGAGTGGTTAAAACAAAAAATAATTTCCCTTGGTTTGAAACCGATTTCTGCAGTAGTTGATATTACAAATTATGTGATGTTTGACCTTAATAGGCCTTTACATGCTTATGATGCTGATAAAATAGATAAGGAAATTGTTGTTAGAAATTCAAAACCCGGAGAAACTTTCTCTGCGCTTGATGGGAAGAATTATAAACTTGGAAAAGAGATGTGTGTTATTTCAGATAAAACTGGTCCACTAGGTCTTGGAGGTATAATAGGCGGATCAAGATCTAGCACCGAATTTGGTACAAAAAATATTCTTTTAGAAGCGGCATATTTCCATCCCTCATCTATAAGAAAAACTGCAAATAATTTAATTATAGATACAGATGCAAAATACAGATTTGAAAGGGGCATTGATCCAAATTCGGTTAATGAAGGACTTGAGGTTGCAACAAATTTAATCTTGAAAATTTGCGGAGGAGAGTCAAGCAAAGTCTCAATAGCTGGAAAGTTAAATATAAATAATAAAATTTTAGAAATTGAACAAGCCAAGTTTAAAAAGCTCATAGGAATACCAATCTCTTCAAGTGAGATAAAAAAAATTCTACATTCACTTGGATTTGAAACAAAAACAAAAAAAAATAAATTATTAATTAAGGTTCCAACTTGGAGACCTGATATTCATCAAGATGTTGACATAATAGAGGAACTAATAAGAATTAAAGGATTTGATAAAA
>CACHSH010000008.1 GCA_902582475.1 uncultured Pelagibacteraceae bacterium
CAAATAATAGAGGTAAATAAAATAAAATTTTGTGTTAATACACATCTAACAAATAAAATAGTCCAGGAGTCTATAGAAAAAAAGATTGTTAAAGAGTTAGAGGACTATAGTTTAGTAAGGCCTGAGAAAACATTTGGAAAGAATACCCGATTTGATTTTTTATTACATAATAATAAAACAAACAAAAAGTGTTTTCTTGAAGTTAAAAGTGTATCCTTAAGCAGAAAAAATGGTCATGCTGAATTCCCTGATGCTGTAACAATTAGAGGTAAAAAACATCTTGAAAGTCTTATGATTGCAGAAAAACAGGGTTATGAAAGTTATTTAATGTTTCTAATTCAAATAGAAAAGTGCAAGACCTTTGGTATAGCCTCAGATATTGATCCTCAATATGATAAAGTTTTAAATATGGCTTTAAAAAAAAACGTAAAAGTGCTTTCTTATGATTGTAAATTTTCAAACAAAGGAATAGAAATAAATAAAAAAATAAATTTTTTAAATGACTGATGAAATTTTAGAATCTTTTGATGGAACAAGAAAAGCAGGCTCAATAGCGGCTGAGGCTTTGGATGAGGTTTCAGAAATCATCAAGCCTGGGGTAACAACTGAAAAAATTGATAAACTCTGTTACGAATTTATAAATGATGCCGGAGCTTATTCTGCTCCCCTTTTTTATAGAGGTTTCCCAAAATCATGTTGTACTTCTACCAACCATATTGTTTGCCATGGAATTCCACAAAACAAAATTTTAAAAGAAGGAGATATAATAAATGTTGATGTGACGGCTTTAAAAGATGGTTGGCACGGAGATACAAGCAGAATGTTTTTGGTTGGTGATGTTTCTATCAAAGCAAAAAAATTGGTTAAAGCTACTTATGATTCTTTGATAAAGGGTATTAAAACATTAAAAGAAGGTTCGTATATTGGTGATATTGGTTCTGCAATACAAAGCCATGTTGAAGCGGAAGGTTTTTCGGTTGTAAGAGATTTTTGCGGACATGGTTTAGGAAGAAAATTTCATCAAGCTCCAAACATACTACATTATGGTGAACCCAAGACTGGGGAAAGATTAAAATTAGGAATGCTTTTTACAATAGAACCGATGATAAATGAGGGACAGTATAATACAAAAGTATTGAATGATGGTTGGACAGCAGTAACCAAAGATAAAAGTTTGTCAGCACAATTTGAACACACGGTTGGTGTAACAAATAAAGGGTATGAAATATTTACTTTATCAAAAAAAGGACTTGAAACACCTATAGCCTAAAAATGATAGAAAGATATTCTAGAAAAGAAGTTAGGGACATTTGGGAAGATAAAAATAGATATAAAATTTGGTTAGAGATTGAATTAGCAGCCGCACAAGCAATGGAAAAATTTAATATTATTCCTAAAGGTGTCGCCAAAAAAGTAAAATCAAAATCAAAAATTGATGTAAATAAAATTTCAAAAATTGAGGGTAAGGTTAGACATGACGTTATAGCATTTCTAAGTTCTATAATGGAAAAATCTGGCAAAGAAGGACGGTTTTTACATAAAGGTATGACTTCTTCTGATGTGCTAGATACGTGTTTTAATTTACAACTAAAACAGTCTGGAAATATTCTTTTGAAAGATATCAATATATTATTAAAATCTATAAAAAAACAAGCTATAAAACATAAATATACTTTAACAATTGGAAGAAGTCATGGGATCCATGCTGAGCCTATAACTTTTGGACTTAAACTTCTTACTTTTTATGCTGAATTTTCTAGAAATTATAAGCGCCTAGAAAAAGCTATAGAAGAAATTTCTACTTGTGCAATTTCTGGTGCGGTTGGAACTTTTGCAAATATCGATCCAAGAATTGAAAAATATGTTGCAAAAAAATTAAGATTGAAAATTGAACCAATATCTACACAGGTTATACCTAGGGACAGGCATGCTCATTTTTTTTCTATCTTGGGTATCATAGCAAGCTCAATTGAAAGATTTGCAATTGAAATACGTAATCTTCAAAGAACAGAAGTTGCTGAGGTATACGAATTTTTTAATAAAAAACAAATGGGATCATCGGCAATGCCCCATAAAAAAAATCCAGTTTTAAGTGAAAATCTTACAGGTTTAGCAAGATTAGTAAGATCAACTGTAATACCAGCAATGGAGAATGTTGCTCTATGGCATGAGAGAGACATATCTCACTCAAGTGTGGAGAGAAATATTGGTCCTGACTCGACCGTAACTTTAGATTTTGCTCTTAATAGAATGAATGAAATTGTAAAATCAATGAAAGTTGACTCCAGAAATATGAAAAAAAACTTAGATTTAACTAAGGGTTTATTTTTTTCTCAAAGAGTTTTGTTACACCTTACGGTTCAAGGATTTAAAAGAGAGGTTGCATATAGAATGGTGCAAAAATGTGCTCTTAAATCAATAGAAAATAATAAGTCCTTTTATAATAGTTTATTAGAGGATAAAAAAATTAGAGACATAATATCTGTTAATAATTTGAAAAAATTATTTGATTTTAGTTACCACACAAAGAAAATTAATGTAATTTTTAATAGAGTTTTAAAAAAAAATGAATAAAGGTAAAAAATTATACGAAGGTAAAGCTAAAATTATCTACGAAACTAAAGAAAAAGGACTTGCCGTTCAGCATTTTAAGGATGATGCGACTGCTTTTAATAACAAAAAAAAAGCTACCGTTGAAGGGAAAGGAGTCCTAAATAACAGAATATCAGAGCATATTTTAAATAACTTAAACCAAGTTGGAATAAAAACTCACTTAATAAAAAGACTGAATATGAGAGAACAATTAATAAAGTTGGTTGAGATTATACCTATTGAGGTAATTGTAAGAAATATAGCTACGGGATCATTAACTAAGAGACTGGGTATTACTGACGGGACGATTTTGGAAAAACCTCTTTTGGAATTTTGTTATAAGAAAGACGAATTAGATGATCCTTTGATAGCTAAGGAACATATATATGCTTTTAATTGGGCAACAAAAGATGAAATTAAAACTATAGAAGAAATGACTTTCAGAATAAATGATTTTATGTCAGGCATGTTCAGAGGCATTGGGATAAAGCTTGTTGATTTTAAATTAGAGTTTGGAAGACTTTGGGAGGGTGATAAAAAAGAAGTTATTCTCGCAGACGAAATAAGCCCAGATACATGCAGACTCTGGGATATTAAAAGTGAAAAAAAATTAGATAAAGATAGATTTAGAAAAGATCTTGGAAATATAATTCAAGCATACCAGGAAGTTGCTAGAAGACTGGGCATAGTTCCCGAAACATCAAATGTAAGCGAAGTAAACTTTAAGAAACCTACATCAATAAATATTAAGAAAAAATAAATTGAAATTTTCAGTAACTGTCACTTTGAAAAAAGATGTGCTAGACCCCCAAGGTAAAGTGGTAAGCCAGACACTAAGGAACATGGGTATAGATAATTTAAATCAAGTAAGACAGGGAAAATTCTTTGAGATAGATTTAAAAGAACAAGATCAATCAAAAGCAGAAAGTCAGGTTAAACAAATGTGCGAAAAATTATTGGTAAATCAAATAATTGAGGATTTTAAAATTAATAAAATATAATGAAATCATCAGTTATAGTTTTTCCAGGGTCAAATTGCGATAGGGATATTGCTGTTGCTTTAGAAAAATTACAATTTAAAAATTCAATGGTATGGCATAAGGAAACTGAATTGCCTAAATCTGACCTTATCGTTGTTCCCGGGGGGTTTTCTTACGGTGATTATCTAAGATCTGGTGCTATTGCAGCAAAGTCAAATATTTTATCTGAAGTAATTAATGCTGGAAAAAAAGGTTCGTTAATTTTAGGAATTTGCAATGGTTTTCAAATTTTAATTGAGTGTAAGTTATTAAAAGGTGCTTTATTAAGAAATTCAGGACTAAAATTTATTTCAAGAAATATATTTGTAAAAGTTCAGTCAACCACAAATAGTTTTTTTAATAAATATAGTAAAAACGAAGTGCTTAAATTAAATATAGCACACAATGAAGGTAATTATTTTACGGATAAAAAACATTTAGAGGAACTCGAGAATAATCAATTAATCCCAATTAAATATTGTGATGAGAAAGGAAATATTAACCTTAAAAATAATCCAAATGGTTCAATAAACAATATCGCAGGAATTTTTAATAAAGATAAAAATATTCTAGGCATGATGCCTCATCCCGAAAGGATGGTAGATAAAATTTTATCTGGCGAAGATGGGTTGCCACTTTTTATGAGTTTAATGAATTAATATGAGCATAACAAAAGGTCAAATAGAGTCTCACGGTTTAAAGTTAGATGAGTATAATAAAATAAAAGATCTTCTTGGTAGAGATACAAATTTATTAGAACTCGGAATTTTTTCTGCTATGTGGAATGAGCACTGCTCTTATAAGTCATCTAAAATTCATCTTAAAAAACTTCCTACAAAAAATAATATTGTTATTCAAGGTCCAGGTGAAAATGCAGGTGTTATAGATATAGGAGATGACGATGCAATAGTTTTCAAAATAGAAAGCCACAATCATCCTTCATTTATAGAGCCTTATCAAGGCGCTGCCACTGGAGTGGGCGGTATTTTAAGAGATGTTTTTACAATGGGGGCGAGACCTATAGCATTGATGAATTCAATTCATTTTGGTTCTCCAAATCATAAAAAAACACAACATTTGTTAAGCGGTGTTGTTTCAGGTATTGGTGGGTACGGAAATTCCGTTGGTATACCAACAGTTGGGGGCGAAACAAAGTTTAATAGTACCTATAATGAAAATATTTTAGTTAACGCGATGGCTATAGGTCACGTAAATAAAAATAAAATTTTTTATTCAAAAGCTAAAGGTATAAACAAACCAGTAGTTTATGTAGGTTCTAAAACTGGAAGAGACGGTATTCATGGTGCAACTATGGCTTCAGCTGAATTTGACGAAAATTCAGATCAAAAAAAACCAACAGTTCAAGTTGGTGATCCTTTTACAGAAAAGCTATTGTTAGAAGCTTGTTTAGAGTTAATGAAAGATAATTCTATAATATCTATTCAAGATATGGGTGCTGCTGGTTTGACTTCCTCGAGTATTGAAATGGCATCCAAAGGTAAACTGGGTATAGAATTAAACCTAGATAAAATTCCATGCCGTGAAAATAATATGTCTCCTTATGAAATGATGTTATCAGAAAGTCAGGAAAGAATGTTAATTATTCTTGACGACAAAAAAGAGAAAGAAGCTAAAAAAATATTTGATAAATGGGATTTAGATTTTGTTGTAATTGGAAAAACAACAGACACGAATAGATTAATTTTAAATTTTCAAAATAAAAAGGTAGCAGATATACCTATTTCAGCATTAGCTGATGAAGCTCCTTTGTATGAAAGAAAATGGCTTAAACCTAAAATTACAAAAAACAAAATTGAATCAAAAGATTTTAAAAAAATTAAAACTAAAGAAGCTCTTTTAAAGATTTTATCTTCACCAGATCATTCTAATAAAGACTGGATTACCGATCAATACGATCAGGTCGTGATGTGTGACACTGTACAAAAATCTGGTGGGGATTCAGCTGTTATTAGAATTCACAATAAAAATAAAGCTATAGCTGTATCTGTAGACTCGTCGGCAAATTATTGTAAAGCTGATCCCAAATCTGGAGGAAAACAAATTGTTTGTGAAAATTGGAGAAATCTAATTTCAGTTGGAGCAAAACCTCTTGCTATCACAAACTGTTTAAATTTTGGAAGTCCAGAAAAACCAAAAATTATGGGTGAATTTGTTGAGTGTGTTAACGGGATTAAAGAAGCTTGTGAGTTTTTAAATTTTCCAGTCGTTTCTGGAAATGTATCATTTTATAACGAAACAAACTCTAAAAGTATATTTCCTACACCTGTAATAGGGGGTGTGGGAGTAATTGATAATCTGAATAAAATTTTAAGTATGAAAACAAAGAAAGTGGGAAATTTAATCTTAATAATAGGAAAAACATTTGGTCATTTATTTCAAAGTGCTTTTCTTAGAGAAAATTTTGCAATTAATGATGGACCGCCTCCAGAAATAAATCTTACAAACGAAAAAAATAACGGTTTAGCGGTTTTAAAGTTAATCAAAGAGAAATTAATTTTGTCTGCGCATGATGTATCTTCAGGAGGAATTCTTGTCGCTCTTGCAGAAATGTCAATGACATCTAAGTTAGGTTTAAAAATTTTTGAACCAAAAAGAGTGCCAAGCTCTAATGAATACTTTTTTGCCGAAGACCAAGGTAGATATTTACTCGAAATAGACAAAAATAATCTTAAAAAAATTGAGGCTATCTTGAAAAAAAACAATATTTTCTTCGATATTGTTGCTGAAGTACAAAATGACATATTTGAGATTGAAAAATCATTTAGTATCAAAGTAAATGATCTTTATAACAATAACAATCAATGGTATCATAAATTTAATGCCATTAACTAAAAATGAAATTTCAACAATGATAATGTCTGCTTTTCCAGATGCGTCACTTGAACTTAAAGATGTAGCAGGTGACAGCAATCACTATGCTGCAAAAATTATTTCCAAAACGTTCAAAGGAAAGTCTAAAGTTGAGCAGCACAAAATGGTATATAAAGCTTTAAAAGGTAAAATGGGAAATGAACTGCATGCACTTGCATTAACAACTGAGGAAAAAAATGACTGATATAAATAAAAAAATAAAAGATATTATAATCACAAATGACATTGTTCTTTTTATGAAAGGTACACCGGATGCACCACAGTGTGGATTTTCCATGGCTGTATCTAATATATTAAAACATTTAAATGTAAAATTTGAAGGGGTGAATGTTTTATCAAGTGATGAGCTTCGTAAGGGTATTAAAGAATATACAGATTGGCCAACAATACCACAACTATATGTCAAAGGTGAGTTTGTTGGTGGTTGCGATATAGTTAGGGAAATGTTTGATAAGGGAGAGCTAAAAAAACTTTTTCAGGATAAATCTTTATTATCTTGAGTAATATTCAATAACCAATTTAGGTTCCATTAAAGTTGGATAAGGTATCTCAGAAAATTTAGGAACTCTTACTAGTTTAGCGCTTTTATTTTTATTGTCTGTCTGTATATATTCTGGCACGTCTCTTTCCTTACTGCTTAAACAGCCTTCTATTATAGTTAAAGTTTTAGATTTATCTTTAACTTCTATAAGATCGTTTTCTTTTACCATGTAACTAGAAATATTTACTTTCTTTTTATTAACTCTAAAATGTCCATGATTAATTAATTGCCTTGCCGAAAAAACAGTTGGTGCAAACTTAGCTCTATAAATAACTGTATCTAATCTGGACTCTAAAAGACCAACAAGATTTTCTGTTGTATCACCTTTTTTCTTCATTGCTTTTCTATAGACATTTCTAAATTGTCTTTCATTAATGTTTCCATAATAAGATTTAAGCTTTTGCTTAGCGCTCAACTGTGTTCCATAATCAGTTGGCTTACCTTTTCGACTTTGGCCGTGTTGGCCAGGAGGATAATTTCGAGTATTAAATGGACTTTTAGGCCGACCCCATAAATTTACTTTTAGCCTTCTATCAACTTTATGTTTAGCATTTATACGTTTAGTCATAAAAAAAATATTTATAATCCTTCTTATATATTTGTCAATTCCTCTTATAATTGACTGAATATACTTGATAAAATCCTTAATTCTTTGTTGCTTAATTCAATTCTGCCAAAAATATTTCTAAGATTTATCAGCATTATTTTTTTCTTCTCTTTAGGATTAAAGAAGCCCTTTTTTTCTAACCGACTTTCCAAAAAATCAAGGAGTGTATTTAATTTTTTCTTGCTTATAAAATCAGACAATTTTTTTTGATCATTTAAATAACCTGGTTTAAATGCTTTAAATATTTCAAAACAAACTAAAATTAGGCTGTGTGATAAATTAATCGATTCAAATTTTTTACTTACTGGAATCTTAAATATATAGTTTGAGAAAGAAATATCATCGTTAGATAATCCTGAGGCTTCTGGGCCAAATATTATGCCGATACTCTTTTTTTTATTTTTTTTTAAATTTTCTATAAACTTTTTAAATGAAAGGTGTTTTTTGTTAATATCTCTTTTTCTTGCTGAAGATGCATAAATAATATCATAACCATCAATTGCTGTTTTTATATTAGAGTGAATTTTAGCTTTAGTCAGAATATCGTTAGCTCCAACGGATGTGGCTATAGCTTTTTTATTTGGCCATTTTTTTTTTGGATTGACTATATCTAATTTTTTAAATCCAAAATTTTTTAACGCTCTAGCACAAAAACCTATATTTTCAGGTAACTGTGGTTTTACAAGAATAAAACCAACCTTGTTAATCATTAGCGGGCGCTTTTTCTTTGTAAAGCTTGTAATCCAAGCTGTCTATTAAAGCCTTGAAGGAAGCGTCAATTATGTTTGGAGATACACCAATTGTAAACCAGTTTTTGCCATCCTTATCAGTGCTCTCTATTGATACACGAGTTGTTGCATTCGTTCCTGTATTTAAAATTCTAACCTTGTAATCAACCAACTTTAAATCTTTTAAGTATTTTGAATATTTTCCTACTTTATCAACGTTAGATCTAATAGCGTTATCTAATGCGTTTACTGGTCCGTTACCTGACCCCTCACAAATAATTTCTTTTCCATCAACTACTATATGAGCTTTTGCAAAAGAATTTATTTTATCTTTTGAGTCTCTTTTTACAGAAACATCATACTTTGAAATAGTTAAATATTTCGGTATCTCCCCCAAAAGACGTCTTGCCAATAATTCAAATGAGGCATCGGCTCCATCATATGAGTAACCTGCAAACTCTCTATCTTTTACTTCGTCGAGTAAACTTTGAATTTTTGGATTATTTTTATCAATTTTAATTCCATACTTGTCTAACCTAGACATAATATTAGATTTTCCTGACTGATCAGAAATAACAATATTTCTAAAATTTCCAACAGTGTTTGGATTAATATGTTCGTAAGTTTTTGGATCTTTTGTTACAGCAGAAACATGAAGTCCTCCTTTGTGTGCAAAAGCTGATGCACCAACATATGCTGAATGTTTATTAGATTTTCTATTTAAAATCTCATCTAACAATCTTGAGCATTCTGTTAAAGTTTGCATTTTATTTTTAGAAATTCCTATTTCAAAATTTTTAGCAAAGCTTTCTTTTAAAACCAAGGTAGGTATAATAGAAATAAGATTTGCGTTACCGCATCTCTCTCCTAGACCATTAATTGTTCCTTGGACCTGACGAACACCTGATAGTACGGCTATCAAAGAATTTGCTACTGCATTTTCAGTATCATTATGTGCGTGTATTCCAAGATTTTTTCCAGGAATAAACTTTGTTATATTTGATATAATTTCTCCAACCTCATGAGGAAGTGTCCCTCCATTTGTATCGCAAAGAACAACCCACCTGGCTCCCTCATTAAATGCGGTTTTGATACAACTTAATGCATATTCTGGATTATTTTTATAACCATCGAAGAAATGTTCTGCATCAAACATGAATTCTTTTTTATTTTTAACAAATAATTTTACGGTTTCTTTAATATTTTCTAAATTTTCCTGGTTTGTTATACCCAAAGCTTTATCGACATGAAAATCCCATGATTTTCCTACTAAGCAAACAGCTCTTGTATTAGAATTTAGAATTGCAGATAAACCAGGATCATTTTGTGCGCTTCTTCCAGACTTTTTAGTCATTCCAAAAGCCGTTAAAATAGTTTGGTTTAGTTTAGGGGGGTTATTAAAAAAAGTAGTATCTAAAGTATTTGCCCCAGGCCAACCTCCTTCTAAATAATCTACACCAAGATCAGACAACGCTTTGGCTATTTTATTTTTGTCATCAATAGAAAAATTAACTCCTTCTGTCTGAGCCCCATCTCTTAAAGTTGTATCAAAAATGTAAATTTTTTCTTTTTTCATTTTATTTAACAAAAGTTCCGTTATGATAGTCTTCAATAGCTTTTTGAATTTCTCCCTTAGTATTCATTACAAATGGCCCTCCTCTAGCAATTTGTTCTCCAATCGGTTTACCAGAGATCAACAAAAAATTGGCTTTGGTTTTAGCTAAAACATTTAACATTTCGCCTTTACTTAATAAAATTAAAGTAGAATTTTTAATCTGATTATGCGTTTTATTTCCTATTTTAATCTCACCATTAATTAAATAGATAAACGAATTATGATTTATCGGTAATTTAAAATCGAAGGATTTATTTTCATTTAATTCAATATCAAAATAAATTGGATCTACATTATGTTTTTTTACTGGGCCCTCTTTTTTTTCAAATTTACCAGCTATAACTTTTACTATCTTATCATTATCACTGTGTATTCCTTTTTTTTTAGAGTCAATGTAGAGATACTCGGGTTTATTCATTTTATATTTTGCGGGCATATTTATCCATAACTGAAATCCATGAAGTTTACCCTCTTTCATTGCTGGCATTTCAGAATGAATAATACCGCTACCTGTTTTCATCCATTGTACATCACCGGCCTTCATTTTACCCTTTCCTCCTGCACTATCTTTGTGTTCAAATTCTCCAGAAAGCATATAGGTTACCGTTTCAATGCCTCTATGAGGGTGTGCTGGAAAACCTGCAACATAGTCATCCTTATTTTCAGAACCAAATTCATCTAACATTAAAAAAGGATCGAAATAATTTGGTTCAACTCCAATACTCCTTTTTAATTTAACCCCTGCACCATCAGAAGCTTGTATAGGCTTTATAATTTTACTTATTTCAATAATGCTCATTTATATCTCCATTTTGTTTTATCATTTTTGTCTTCAATAATTATACCGCTTTTTTCTAAATCTTTTCTAATACTGTCAGCAAGTTTATAATTACCATTTTTTCTTGCATCTTCTCTATTTTTAATTTTGATTCTTATTGTTTTTTCATCAATTTTTGAATTTGTTTTTTTAAATTTTTCCCATGATTTTAAATCTTCCTCTAATAAACCAATAGCATTACAACCAGTAAGAAAAAGTTTTTTTGAATATTTATCTCCTTTACTAGCTTTATCGTAAAGTGAATGTAATTTTGATATATAACCTGGGGTATTCAGGTCCTGTAGAAGTGGTTGCAACAAATCATCACTTAATTCATTTTCACCTATTTTTTCGAATAGTGAATACCATTTATCAAGGGTGTTTTGGCTTTCATTAATTAATTTTTCATTCCAGTCAAGAGGTTGTTTGTAATGAGTACTTAACAAAGCAAATCTTATAACTTGACCGTTTATTTTCTCTCTCATCTTTTGAATAGTTACAATATTTCCAACAGATTTGGACATTTTTTCTTTATTAAAAGTCACATAACCATTATGTAGCCAATAATTAGCAAATTTATCTGTTTCATTAGCGCAACATGATTGAGCCATTTCATTTTCATGATGGGGAAATACAAGATCTAACCCACCACCGTGAATATCAAAATTTTTTCCTAGAAATTTTTCACTCATCACAGAACATTCTAGGTGCCATCCCGGCCTACCTCTGCCCCATGGCGAGTCCCAACCAGGATCATCTGTAGAAGATGGTTTCCAAAGAACAAAATCTAGTGGATTGTTTTTTAATTTTGAAATCTCTACTCTTGAACCCGCCTCAAGTTCATCGGGTTTCTTATTAGATAACTTTCCATAATTTTTAAAAGAGTTTACTGAAAAATAGACATGTTTATCTTTTTCATAGGCATGTTTATTATTCAATAAATTTTCTGTCATACTAATCATGCCTTTAATATGTTCAGTAGCTCTTGGTTCAAAATTTGGTTTTAAACAATTTAAATATTTACAATCGTCATGAAAGTTTTTTGTAATATCTTTTGTAAGCTTATCTATTGGAATTTTTTTATTTTTAGACGCTTCAATAATTTTATCATCTATATCAGTTATATTTCTCACATAAGTAACTTTATCATCGCCATTTAATTTTTTTAGCAATCTGAATAGAACATCAAAAACAACAAGTGGTCTTGCATTTCCAATATGTGGAAAATCATAAACGGTTGGTCCACAAACATACATCCCAACCTTACCTGTATTAATAGGGATAAATTTTTCTTTTTTTCCTGAAAGTGTATTAAATATATTTAATTGTTTATTCATCTTCCATCATACAAACTGGTATAGGTTTCATCTTGTGTAAATTTTTCTTTCTAATTTCAAGATACTTACCATAACCATCACTATTTTTATCCATCATAGCTTTTTCAAGCTCGTTATAAGACATGCCTAACTGATTTGTGTCGGTTCTTCCGTCGTCCCACAAACCATCAGTTGGTTCTGCCTCAATTATTTCTTTTATGATGCCTAGTGATTTTCCCATCTCCCAAACTTGAGTTTTTGTACAGTCAGCAATTGGAGAAATATCAACTCCTCCATCACCATATTTTGTATAAAAACCAACCCCAAAATCTTCTACTTTGTTTCCAGTTCCCACAACTATACCATTGTTAGATGCAGCAACTTGATAAAGTGTTGTCATTCTTAATCTTGCTCTAGAATTAGCTAATCCATGATTATTTTTAAAGTTTGATAAACTTTTTTTAAAATTATCAAAGACATTATCAAGTTTAATTATGTGTCCTTCTACATTTTTAAACTTATTTTTTAGCCATTCCTGATGCTTAAGACTCAGATTATGTTGATCTTTTATTTGGTTGATAGGCATTGAAAGTATAATCGTTTTTTTTCCTGTTAGGGCACAGAGTGTACTTGTAACAGACGAGTCTATCCCGCCTGAAATTCCAATAACTAATGTTTCTGGCTGTTTTGGCATGCCTTTACAGTAATCAGAGATCCAGTTTTTAATACGATTTATTCTTTCAGTAGTTTGCATAATGTTACTATCATCTAATTAATAGACCTTAGTAATTGTTTTTCAATTACTAAGATGCCGCTTGAATAATATTTTTTGAATATTGAGAATTTTTCTTAATTTCATCTGAGATTAAGAATGCAAGCTCCAAGGCTTGATTTGCATTCAATCTAGGGTCACAATGTGTGTGATATCTGTGAGATAAATCTTTTTCAGATATTTTTTGAGCTCCACCAGTGCATTCTGTCACATCTTGTCCTGTCATTTCTATATGTAAGCCTCCTGCATAAGAACCTTCTGATTGATGAACGGCAAAAACTTTTTTTATTTCCTTAACTATATTGTTAAAAGGTCTTGTTTTAAAACCTGTGGTAGATACCAAAGTATTTCCATGCATTGGATCACAAGACCAAATCACATTTAATCCCTCTTTCTTAACTGTTCTAATCAATTTGGGCAAAAATTTATCAACATTATCTGCTCCGAATCTAGAGATTAAAGTTAATCTTCCAGGTTCATTTTGTGGATTCAGCTTATTACATAATTTTATTAATTCTTCGGGCTTAAGTGTGGGACCACATTTCAAACCTATTGGATTTTTTATTCCTCTACAAAATTCCACATGGCCTCCATCTAATTGTCTTGTTCTGTCTCCAATCCAGACAAAGTGTGCTGATGTATCATGATACTCACCAGTTGTTGAGTCAACTCTTGTCATCGCTTGTTCGAATGGTAAAAGAAGAGCTTCGTGGGAAGTATAAAAGTTTACTGTTCTTAATCTTCTGTTGTTGTCAGCATTTATACCACACGCTTCCATAAATGATAATGCATCACTGATTTTATCTTCAATTTCTTTATATTTTTTTGCTTGGGAGCTGCCCTTTACAAAACCAAGATTCCATAAATGAACTTGGCGAAGATCTGCAAAACCTCCTTGTGAAAATGCTCTTAATAAATTTAAAGTTGATGCTGATTGTGAGTACGCTCTAAACAATCTCTTAGCATCAGGTTTTCGAGCTTCTTCTGTAAATTCAATACCGTTTATGTTGTCTCCTAAATAAGTTGGTAATTCTTTACCGTTCTTATTTTCAACTGGAGAACTCCTAGGTTTAGAAAATTGCCCGGCTATTCTTCCTACTTTAACTACTGGAAGAGACGCAGACGACGTTAAAACCAAAGCCATTTGTAAAATTACTTTAAAAGTATCTCTTATATTATCCGGATGAAACTCCGCGAAACTTTCAGCACAGTCACCGCCTTGTAATAAAAAAGCTTTTCCATCACAAACATCTGACAGTTGTTTTATAAGAGATCTAGACTCTCCAGCAAATACTAATGGTGGAAAACGTTTAATCTTATTTATTACAAGATTAAGCTCATCCATATCATCATATTTAGGGATATGCTTGACAGGGTAATTTTTCCAACTATCTAATTTCCATTTTTTCATATTCAACCTACAGTCTATATAAGGTATACAGTTAAAAAAGTTAAGCAATAAGATGACTAAATTTGCAAAGAAAATCGTTGAAAATAGAGAAAATTTTTTAATAAAAAAATTTATTACGCAATTTAAAAGAAAAATTAAAAATAAACGAAAAGGAAGGTTTTCATTCGTTTTAACTGGTGGAACTAGTCCGGTAAATCTCTATAAAAATTTAGCTCAGGAAAAAACAATACCATGGGAAAAAATTGATTTTTTTTTTACAGATGAAAGGTTGGTGCCTAAAAATTCCAAATATTCAAACATCAACATGTGCAGAAAGAATTTATTAAAAAAAATTCCTGTTTTAAATAATCAAATATATGAAATAGATATTGATAAAAAAAAGCTTAACGTCATTGCTAACAAATACAATAAAAAAATAAAAAAATATTTTCGAAATAAGAAGGTCTCTTTTGATTTGACTCTTTTAGGTGTTGGAAAAGATGGTCACATTGCGTCTCTTTTTAAAAATAATATAAGTAAGAGAATTAAAAAGAATGTAGATTTCGTAAATAGAAAAGACTTTGGTAGAATAACTTTAACTTTAAAATGTATCAATAATTCTAAAAATATTTTTCTTTGGGTACCTGGGCATAAAAAAAAGAAAATTATAAAAAGTATTATTTTTGATAAAAAATTAAAATATCCTGCCTCTTATTTAAAATCTAAAAATAATTTTTTATTCTACAGTAACTGACTTAGCTAAATTTCTTGGTTTATCAATATCACATTTTTTGAATAGAGCTACATGATAAGATAAAAGCTGAAGAGGTATAGTAAAAAGAAAGGGTGTCAAAGTTAAATCTGAAAAGGGTAAATCAATCTGAAATCTTATATTTTCACTTATAACTTCTCCATCTGAGTTTGTTAAAAGTAAAACTTTTCCTCCCCTTGCAATAACTTCTTGCATATTAGATAGAGTTTTTTCAAAATATTTATCTTTCGGCGCAATCACAACTACTGGTAATCCATCTTCTATTAATGCCAAAGGACCATGTTTCATCTCGCCAGCTGGATATCCCTCTGCATGAAGGTAGGAAAGTTCTTTTAATTTTAATGCTCCCTCCATAGCTATAGGATAAGATGAGCCTCTTCCTAAAAACATCGAGCCTTTAGACTCATAAATATCTTTAGCTATAAGTTGAATTTTTTCTTCCTGTTTTAATGTCTCTTTAATTAATTTGGGCAAATTTTTAAGTTCAATTATTAGTTTTTTATATTTTTTTTTATCTATATCCCCTCTTGTCTCAGCGACCTTTAAAGAAAATAAATATAATACAAGCATCTGACCTAAAAATGCTTTTGTTGATGCAACACCAATTTCGGGTCCTGCGTGAATGGGTAATACACAATCTGATTGTCTTGCAATTGTGCTTTCTACGACATTAACAACAGAGCATGTTTTTAAATTTTGTTTTTTACAAAGGTCTAATGCAGCATATGTATCTGCTGTCTCACCAGATTGGGAAACAAAAATATATAAATTATTTTTATCAAATCTATTTTTTCTATATCTAAATTCAGAAGCAATATCCGTTTCAATATATAAATTAGTAAATTCCTCCAACCAATACTTAGTAACTAAACATGAATGGTAAGCGGTACCGCACCCTATAAGTACTATTTTCTTCATTTTTTTTGCTTCAATTGGAAGATTATAAAAATTTATTTCTTCTCTAATCTTGTCTATATACTCCTTAAGACATGTTTTTATTGTATTAGGTTGTTCAAAGATCTCTTTTATCATGAAGTTTTTATAATTTCCCTTACTTGCTTCTGACTTATTTTCAGATAGTGTAAATATTTCTTTATTAATTATTTCATTATTTGAATTGTAAAATTTTACCTGGTCTTTGGATAGAACGCATACATCTCCATCATCTAAATAAGAAATTTTGTTTGTCATAGATTTTAAAGCGTATGAGTCAGACCCCAAATAATTTTCATCATTAGAATAACCAACGGCTAAAGGACTGCCTCTCCTGGCACCAATTACAATATCTTTATAGTTTTTAAATATAATTCCTAAAGCAAAACTGCCCTTTAATAAGCTTAGAGTTTTAAATACCGCTTCAAGGGGCTCGTGATGTTTAAGTTTTTCCGTGAGTAATACTGTTATAACTTCAGTATCAGTTTGTGATTTAAATATTTTACCATCATGCTCTAAATCTTTTTTTAATTCATTTGAGTTTTCAATAATTCCATTATGAACTACAGAAACCATCTCACTAGAATGTGGATGTGCATTTGCCTCGTTCGGTACACCATGGGTGGCCCATCTAACATGTCCAATACCTAGGTCTCCCTCGCTAGGGTTTTGAAATAAAATTTTTTCAAGTTTTTCAACTCTTCCAGGACATTTTTTTTCCTCAATTTTTCCATTATTTATGGTTGCTAAACCAGCTGAATCATATCCCCGATACTCTAATTTTTTGAGAGCATTAATAATATTTACTGAGACTGATTTGTTGCTAGCAATTCCTATAATTCCACACATTATTTTTTTCTTTTATAATTTTCTATTTCTTCTTGCTCTGATCTTTCAATAGCCAAGGAATTTTCCTTAACATCTTTTGTAATTACTGAACCTGCTCCAACAATAGAATTTTTTTTAATTGTAATTGGTGCTACTAGTGACGTATTTGATCCTATAAAAACATTTTCAGAAATTATAGTTTTATTTTTTTTAACTCCATCAAAGTTACAAGTTATTGTGCCTGCACCAATATTGGTATTTTTTCCAATTTGAGTGTCTCCAATATAAGATAGATGGTTTACTTTTGAATTTTTCTTGATTTGAGTTTTTTTTGTTTCAACAAAATTTCCAACTTTGACTCCCGACATTAAATGCGTGCCTTCTCTCAATCTAGCGTAGGGTCCGACCTTAACTTTATTATCAATCTTTGTACCTTCTATATGACTGAATGATAGAATTTCTACATTGCTTCCTATCTTAACTTTTTTGCCAATTACAACATAAGGATTTATGGTGACATTTTTTCCAAACTTTGTATCGTTTGATAAAAATATAGTTTCTGGTGCAATTAAATTTACACCCGATTTGATTGCTTTTTTTCTGAGCAAATCTTGTTTTAATCTGTAGCTCTCAATTTTATTTAATTTTGAATTTGTCTTCATAAAAATTTCTCTTTACATTAGATTTATTATGGTAATAAGTCACAAAATATTTCTTTATAATACTTATTAAAAATGACTCGAAAATTAACAATTTTATTCGATTTAGATGGAACCCTAGTTGATACTGCGCCAGATTTAATGGGAGCACATAATCATGTAATGAAAAAATTTGGTTATCCTCAAAAGAGCCTTGAAGATATTAAGCATATAGCAGGTAGAGGCGCGTGGATTATGATGCAAAGAACTTTTAGAGACGAAATAAAAGATGAAAAATTAAAAAAAGAAATGGTGAAAGAATTTATTAGTTTCTATGCAAAAAATATTGATAAAGGTAGTAAACCAATTAAAGGTGCTGTTGAATTTTTAAAGTGGGCACAATCAAACAAGATTTTGATGGGTGTGTGTACAAACAAACAAGAAAAACTTGCAATTGACTTGCTAAAAAAAATTAATTTAGCCCAATATTTTGAATACATAGCTGGTTGTGACACTTTCGATTTTAATAAACCAGATCCTAGACATTTAACAAATGTAGTAGAAATTATTGGTGGAGATATTAATAAATGTATTATGGTTGGTGACAGTGAAGTGGATTCTCAATCTGCACAAAACGCAAAAATTCCTTTTATTTTAGTTGAAGAAGGATATACTGAAAAAAATACCAATCAGATACCGCATAAAACTTTAATAAAAAATTTTTTAAATTTTGAAAATATTGTTAAAGATTATTTATGATAGATTTTCAATTGTTTAGTGCTCTAGTTACTTATTACTTTATAATGTTTGCGACTCCAGGTCCAAATAATGCTATGTTAACAGCATCAGGATTAAAATTTGGATTTTTTAAAACGCTTCCTCACCTGATTGGTATCCCTCTTGGCCATATTTTTCAAATTGGACTTGTATGTTATGGGATTGGTAATTTATTTATAATATTTCCTCAATTACAATTTTATATGAAAATCTTGTGTTTTGTTTATTTGATTTATCTTGGTTGGAAAATAATAGGTTCTTTTAGCCTTGTTGAAAAAGATACTAAAGGAAGGCCTTTAAAATTTTACGAAGCATCTTTGTTTCAATTTATTAATCCAAAGGCATGGACAGTAGCTATTACTGTTGCTTCAGGTTTTTTTCCAACTGAAGAAAGTTTTGTGGTCGCTACGATGTTTCTAACTATCACAGCTGCAGTAGTTTGTTTTCCATCTATTTGTATTTGGGCTATATTTGGTAATAGCCTTAGAATTTTTATTAAGAATACAATTGCGAAAAAAATCACTGAGTATATCTTGGCTATATTGTTGGTTTTAACTGCTCTTACAGTGCTATTAAAATAATCTTTGATTTTATATTTTTGTTTTAATATAAAAATGAAATGCATTTTACAAAAAAAAATGCTGGGGATAAAAGAAAAGATTTAATAAACAATCTTAAAGAAAATAAATTACTTAGATTTCCTGGCGCGTATAATCCTTTATGTGCAAAACTAATTGCTGAAATAGGTTTCGATGGTGTTTATATTTCAGGCGGCGTAATGTCAAACGACCTTGGAATTCCAGATATAGGTTTAACCACGCTTAACCATGTAAGTTATAGATCAAGTCAAATTGCCAAAGCAACCGATCTCCCTTCTATTGTAGATGCTGATACTGGTTTTTCAGATTGTAAAAAAACTATTGAAACTTTTGAGGATATGGGGCTTGCAGGATGTCATATAGAAGATCAAATATCTGAGAAGAGGTGTGGCCATTTGGAAAATAAAGAGCTTATTTCAACAGACCAAATGGTAAAAAAAATAAAAGACTCTGTTAATGCAAGAAAAGATAAAAATTTCATTATAATAGTCAGAACAGATGCAAATCTAGTAGAAGGATTAGAAAAAACTGTTGAAAGAATTAAAGCTTATGAAGCTGCAGGAGCAGATATAATATTTCCAGAGTCAATGAAAGATGAAAAAGAGTTTGAAAAAGTAAGAAAAAATTCAAATATTTATCTACTTGCCAATATGACTGAATTTGGAAAATCAAAGTTACTTTCAACAAAAGAATTGGAAAATTTAGGTTATAATATTGTTATTTATCCTGTAACCACTCAAAGATTAGCGATGAAAAGTGTTGAGGACGGATTAAAGTCTATTTTTAAGGATGGACATCAAAATAACATTATAGATAAAATGCAAACTCGAAAAAGATTGTATGAACTTGTAGAGTATGAAAAATATAATACACCAGATAAGAAAATTACGGATTTTAAAACTGAGGGACATGAATAAAAATGAGTGATGAAGTTAAAAAAGGTTTGATGGGTATAGTGGTAGACGAGACTACCATATCTCAAGTTATGCCAGAAATTAATTCTCTTACCTACCGAGGATATAAAGTTCAAGATCTTTGTGAAAAGTGTATATTTGAAGAAGTCGCGTATCTTGTTTTAAATGGCGAACTTCCAAGATCAAAAGATTTGAAAAAATTTATAAGCGAGGAGAGAAATAATCGTAAATTATCCAAACAAATTCTTAATGATATAAAAAATATGCCAAAGAAGGCACATCCTATGGACGCAATAAGATCGGCTGTCAGTTTAATGGGACTTGAAGATAAAGACTCTAGAGATAACTCTCCTAAAGCAAATATGAGGAAGGCTATGAGAATTTTTGCTCAAACACCAACTGCTGTAGCAGCTTATTTTAGAGCGAGAAAAGGAAAAAAATTTATTCCGCCAAATAAAAGATTATCTTATTCTGAAAATTTTTTTCATATGATGTTTGGTAAAGTTCCAAAAAAAGAAATAGTAGAAGCATTTGATATTTCTATGATTCTTTATGCTGAACATAGTTTTAATGTTTCTACATTTACTGCAAGAACTATTACAAGTAGTTTATCAGACATGCATGGTGCAATAACTGGTGCTATCGCAAGTCTTAAAGGTCCTTTACACGGAGGAGCCAATGAAGCTGTGATGCATATGTTTAAAGAAATAAAAACTCCAGATAAAGCAGAGTCTTGGATTAATAATGCATTGGATAAAAAAAAAGTTGTTATGGGTTTTGGTCATAGAGTTTATAGAAGTGGTGACTCAAGAGTTCCGACTATGAAAAAATATTTCTTAAAAGTTGCAGAACTAATGAAAAACACAAAATATCCAAAAATGTATGAAACTTTAGAAAAAGTTATGCTTGAAAGGAAAAATATTCATCCAAACGTTGATTACCCGTGCGGGCCAACATATCATTTAATGGGGATTGATACAGATTTTTTCACACCTGTTTTTGTTATGGCTAGAATAACTGGTTGGTCGGCACATATAATGGAACAGCATACTGCCAATAAATTGATAAGACCTTTATCCAAATATAAAGGTAGTGAACACAGAGAAGTGTTGGCTTTAAATATTAGATAAGTTTTGGTTTTTAACTAAAAGCTTCTGCCCATGAACCTTTGGTAGATGCTTTAGAATATTCAGTTGCCCTACCCTCAAAGAAGTTCATGTGTTCAACGGCGTTAAGCATCGTATCTAACCAGGTAAGTGGGTTTTCTTTAACCTTATAGATTGGTTGTAAACCAAGCTGTACAAGTCTTCTGTCCCCTATCCATCTGATATATTTTTTAACTTGGTCAGCGGTTAAACCTTGGATTGGGCCCATCTTGAAAGCTAAGTCTATGAA
Organism: uncultured Pelagibacteraceae bacterium; assembly: GCA_902582475.1. Taxonomy (GTDB): domain Bacteria; phylum Pseudomonadota; class Alphaproteobacteria; order Pelagibacterales; family Pelagibacteraceae; genus Anoxypelagibacter. The sequence goes on from CACHSH010000008.1 coordinate 21,146, forward strand.
TGCGTCCTCGTGGTCAATTATAGTTCTGCAAGCATCATAAAGTTCTTTTTGTAACTTTTCAGTCCAGATTTCTGGATTTTCTTTGATGAAAGCTCTAAATAGTCTAATCATAGAATTACAGTGTAGCGTTTCATCTCTTACTGACCACGTAACTATCTGGCCCATACCTTTCATTTTATTGTGCCTTGGAAAATTTAACAGAATGGCGAAACTAGCAAAAAGTTGGAGTCCTTCGGTGAATGCGCTAAACACTGCAACTGTTTTAGCTATGTCAGCTTTTGAGTTAACGTTAAAGCCTTGCATGTAATCATATTTATCTTTCATCTCTTTATATTTCATGAAAGCTGAATACTCAGACTCTGGCATTCCTATTGTATCAAGTAGATGAGAATAGGCTGCAATATGAACTGTTTCCATTGCTGCAAATGCTGTCATCATCATCAAAACTTCAGTTGGTTTGAAAACTGTTGTGTAATGTCTCAAATAACAATTATTAACCTCAACATCTGCTTGAGTAAAAAATCTAAAAATTTGAGTTAGCAAATTCTTCTCTTCTTGTGATAGATTTTTTTGCCAATCTCTCACATCGTCACCTAGTGGTACTTCTTCTGGTAACCAATGAATTCTTTGTTGTGTTAACCATGCATCATAACACCATGGATATCTGAACGGTTTGTAAACAGGATTCTCAACTAATAATCCGCCTTTGAAAACTTCTTTATCTTTTTTTAGTTTAATTATTGACATGATAAGCACTCCTCATATTTATTTTCTTCATTACTTGATTCTTTTTCGTTTGAATAAACATTCTTTGTCACATCTGTTGATGACCCTGAATTAATATTTTCCGCCCTTTGAATTGATTTAGATCGACAATAATAAAGGCTTTTTAAACCTTTTTTCCATGCATCGAAATGAAGTTGATGAAGATCTTTCTTATGAACATCTGCTGGAATAAAAACGTTAACTGATTGGGCTTGGGAAATGTTAGGTGTTCTATCTGCGCCCAGTTCAACTACCCATCTTTGATCAATTTCGAAAGCTGTCTTGAATGTTTCTTTTTCCTCTTTAGTTAAAAAATCTAAATGTGAAACTGATCCTTGATTAGTTGTAATACTTGACCAAATTTCGTCATTATTTTTTCCATACTTTTCTAAAACTTTTACAAGATATTTGTTTCTGACATTATATGAACCAGACAAGGTTTTGTGAGTATAACTATTAGCGGCTATCGGCTCTATACCTGGTGATGCTCCACCACAAATTATAGAAATAGATGCTGTAGGAGCTATTGCGGTCTTATTTGAAAATCTCTCTTTTATTCCAAACTCTTCTGCATCTGGGCACGATCCTCTTTCACCTGCTAAATCTTTTGAAGCTTGATCAACTTTATCTTGAATATTTTTAAATATTTTTTTATTCCAGACTTTACTCATAACAGAACCGAATGGAATATTTTTTTGCTGAAAGTAAGAATGTAAACCCATTACACCAAGCCCAACGCTTCTTTCTCTTGCAGCAGCATATTTCGCGTTTGCAAAACTTTCTGGAGCTTTATTAATAAAGTCTTGGAGAACATTATCTAAAAATCTCATAATATCCTCTACAAAATTTTTATCATCTTTCCACTCATCATATTTTTCAATATTTAAAGAAGACAGGCAGCATACCGCTGTTCTTTCATTACCGTCTCTATCTTTGCCTGTTGGTAAAGTAATTTCGCTGCAAAGATTAGATGTTTTAACTGTAAGACCGGCTAGCTTATGATGTTGGGGAATTTGACGATTAACTGTATCTATAAAAACTATATATGGTTCTCCAGTTTCCACCCTCGCAGTTAAAAGTCTTATCCATAAATTTCTCGCTGAAAGCGTTGCCTGGATAGATCCATCTTTTGGACTTCTTAAAGCCCATTGGCTATCTGTCTCAACAGCTCTCATAAATGCATCAGAAACTAATACTCCATGATGTAAATTCAATGATCTTCTATTTGTATCTCCTCCTGTTGGTCTTCTCATTTCTATAAATTCTTCTATCTCAGGATGATCAATTGGAAGATAGCAAGCAGCCGATCCTCTTCTTAAAGAACCTTGGCTTATAGCAAGCGTCAAAGAATCCATCACTTTAATGAATGGTATGATCCCAGAAGTTTTTCCAACTTTACCTATTTTTTCTCCTATAGACCTTAGGTTGCCCCAATAACTTCCAATTCCTCCACCTCTTGCAGCTAGCCAAACGTTCTCGCTCCACAAGCCTAAAATACCTTCTAGACTATCTCCTGCTTCATTTAAAAAACATGAAATTGGAAGGCCTCTCTCAGTTCCTCCATTTGATAAAACTGGCGTTGCTGGCATGAACCATAGATTGCTTATGTAGTTATACAATCTCTGAGCATGTAAATTATTATCAGCGTAGGTACTTGCAACTCTTGCAAATAAATCTTGATAAGATTCGTTCTGGCCTAAATATCTATCATCTAAAGTAGCTCGACCGAAATCAGTTAGATTTTTATCTCTAGATCTATCTATCTTAATGATTATCCCTCGGTCATTTTGAAATAGTTCTGTTTGATTATTTAATGAAAATAAATCTGGTTTCTTATTGTTTAAATCTCTTAAATCATTATTGTCTATTTTATCTAAATTTGAGACAGCTTTTTCTATTGCCAAAGACACGTTTTTATTCATAATTTACCTATTTTAACTAGTTTTTTGAGCAAAACAACTACATGTTGTGTTACAAAAACATTAATATACTAAATAACACACATTTCAAGAGAACATTATATGAACATTACAAATTTTTCAAGCACAAAATTACCAACAACGCAGTTTTGTCATAAAAGAATTATAAAAACATTTAAAACAAACTTATATAAATCATGAGAATCAAACAAAGTGGTTTCAGAGAATACGACGCAAGATGGATCTATCCAAAAGATATTGATTTGGAAGGTATTGAGGAATTAGGTAAAGGTTTTGGAACGCAGACAGTAAAAAGAACAAAAAAAACAAATCCAAAAATTATTATAGGTCACGACTATAGATCGTATAGTGAAGAGGTAAAGAGTGCACTCAAAAAGGGACTAATTTCTACTGGGTGTAATATTGAGGATATAGGATTGTCTTTAACACCAACAGTTTATTACGCACAATTTGTATTAAATTCTGATGGTATAGCTATGGTTACAGCTAGCCATAATGAAAACGGTTGGACAGGAGTTAAAATGGGAATTGAAAAGGGATTGACACATGCACCTGATGAAATGAAAGAATTAAAAGAAATAACTCTCAATAAAAAATTTATACAGGGCAAAGGTAAAAATAAGGATATAAAGAATTTTCAGGAAAATTATATACAAAATTTAATTGAAAAAAATAAGCTTAATAAAAAAATAAAGGTTGTAGTTGCTTGTGGAAATGGGACAGCGGGAATATTCGCTCCCAAAATATTAAAAGGAATTGGTTGTGATATAATTGAACTAGATTGTGAACTTGATTTTACTTTTCCAAATTATAATCCAAACCCTGAAGATTTAAAAATGCTACATGCGATATCAAAGTGTGTGAAAAAAAATAATGCTGATATTGGTTTTGGTTTTGATGGAGATGGGGATCGAGTTGGGGTAATTGATGATGAAGGAAATGAGATTTTTGCCGATAAAATTGGTCTTCTCGTTGCAAGAAATCTTTCCGAAAGTCATAAAAATTCGAAATTTATCGTGGATGTTAAATCAACTGGATTATATTCAAAAGATGAAATTTTACTAAAGAATAACTGTGAAACTATATATTGGAAAACAGGACATTCTCACATAAAAAGAAAAGTTAATAAAGAAAAGGCTTTAGCAGGATTTGAAAAAAGTGGTCACTTCTTTTTTAATAACCCAATTGGGTATGGTTACGATGATGGAATTAATTCAGCTATACAAATTTGTCGTTTGTTAAATGACCAAAACAAGAAAATGAGTTCAATGGTAAAAACACTCCCTAAAACATTCCAGTCTCCAACGATGGCTCCTTTTTGCAAAGATGAAGATAAATATCAAGTTGTTAATCAAATAGTTAAAAAGATAGAAGAATTAAAAAATGAAAATATTAAAATAGACGACCAAAAAATATCTGAAATTTTAACTGTCAATGGTGTAAGATTTACTTTAGAAGACGGATCATGGGGGTTAGTACGAGCATCTTCAAATAAACCTTCATTGGTTGTTGTTGTTGAGAGCTCATCATCGGAAGGAAGGAAAAGAATTATTTTTGATTTTATTGACAGTTTACTGCAAAAAACTAAAAAAATTGGTGAATATGACCAAAAAATTTAAAAATTAAAATATTCATACATAAACCTGCTGGCTATAATTATTAAAAAAAAACCAAATAGTTTTGTGATTATTTCTCTTCTCATTTTGTGAACTGTGGTAGCACCAATTTTCGCCATTATAATTGTAATTGGAATAAATATTAGAAAAGCAGGAACATTTATAAACCCTGCGCTCAGTGGTATATTTTTTTGCATCATTATACCTGTGCTTAAAAATCCTATTGTACCAAATACTGATATTAAAAAACCAATTGATGCAGCGGTTCCTATTGCCCTATTAATAGTATAACCAACGAATTTTAAGATAGGAACATTCATAATAGCTCCACCTATACCCATTAAAGAAGATATAAATCCAACAACAAAACCAAAAGTGGTTCTCTGAAATAGATTAAATTTTATTTTAATTTTTGTCTTATCTTTTAAAAAAATCAAATTAAAAGCGAGTAGATAAATTATTAAGCTAAAAAATAGTATTAGCGATTTTGTATCCATTAAGGCAGCAGAAAAAGCGCCAATTATTACGCCGATTATCACAAAAACCCCATAAGTTTTTAGAATATTTAAATCAACGGCTTCATGTTTATAATGTGTATAAACCGACATCATGGCTGTTGGAACAATTATTGCAAAGGAAGTTCCTACGGATAAATGCATTATTAAAGCTTTATCTATTCCTGTTGAACTGAAAATATAAAAAAGACACGGCACAGTTATAATGCCTCCGCCTATTCCAAAAAAACCAGCAAAGAATCCAGCTACAGTCGCAGTTACTGCGATTACAACTAATAAAAATAATATTTGATCAGATCCAAATGTTTCGATCATTGAGATATTTGGTTTGCTTTTTCGTTATTCTGAGCAATAGTCATAATGTGATGCACTTTTTTAAAGTCTGAGTCTCTTGCCATCATATTGTCACTTAAATATCTTTTCCATTTATTTGCTCCGCTTTGACCATGGTATAATCCAACTGTATGTCGCATTATTTGATTTACTCTGGTCCCATTTTTTACCTCATCTCTAACATATTCAACTAATTTTTCTGCAACTTCAGATCTTGTTGGAACGCTAATATTTTTAAATATTCTTTTTTCAATATCTGCTAAAAAATAAGGATTTTGATAAATGGCTCTACCTATCATCACGCCGTCGCATTTATTTAGATGTTCAATAATTTGATCTGAATTAGTAATTCCTCCATTTAAAATTATTTCTAAGTCTTTATTGTTTTTTTTAATTTCATAAACCATTGGATAATTTAATTTAGGTATTTTCAAATTTTCCTTTGGTGTAAGTCCTTTTAAAATTGCTTTTCTGGCATGTAGTATTATCGTTTTACTACCTGCTTCTGAAATTTTATTTACAAAAGAATTCAGATACTCAAATGTTTCTATATTATCGAAACCTATTCTTGTTTTGGCTGTTACTGGTATTTTGCAGTTATTAACCATTTTATTTATACAATCTGCGACTAGTTCAGGCTCTTTGATTAAACATGCTCCAAACTTATTTTTTTGAACTTTTTTGCTTGGACAACCTAAGTTTATATTAATTTCATCATAACCCATATCCTCCGCTATTTTACAAACTTCTACTAATTCTTTTTGATTAGAACCACCGACTTGAAGTGCTAAAGGTTTTTCAATCTTGTTAAAGCCTAAAATTTTTTTTCTATCTCCATGAATTGCAGATTTGGTTGCAACCATTTCTGTATACAGCATTACATTTCTACTTATCAGACGTAAAAAAAATCTTTCATGACGATCGGTACAATCCATCATTGGAGCCACGCTTACAGTTCTATTTATTTTCATAATAATTTATTAAGTTTTGTCTTTAGGTAAAAAAATATAATTATCTCCAAGTTGCTTGATTAATTTATATCCTAAATTTATGACATAGTTAATTATTTCGTCACTTGTAGTCTGCATTCTTTCCAGATTTCTCTTATTATTGTTCCATATTTCCACAATAATAATTGGTTTATACTTTAATATTTTATTTTCTCCCCCTTTTAAAAGTTCATACTCTTTGCCTTCAACATCAGCTAATAAAATATCAAAATTTGAAATATTTAAATCATCTAACTTTTTCATTTCATTAGAGTATTTCTTGCTATGAATATCAGATGAAAGTCTTTTGTTAGATATGTCGTCTTCTGTAATTACATGCATCCCACCAGTATTGGTTTTAATTCTAATATTTTCATTGTCTAGGAAATAGATTTTTTTATTTTCATCCCCTATTGCTAAATTAAAAACTTGAATATTTTTGATGTTATTAATTTTGATGTGCTCCTCTAAGTGTTCAAATGTAGGGGGGAATGCTTCAATCGCTGTAATTTTTTTTATATATTTAGATAGTGGAAGAGCTACTGTTCCAATATGGCATCCGATATTAAGAAAATGTTTTAAATTAAATCTTTTGATAAATTGCCCAATTAGCAGGAGAATATTATTATTCCATTGTCTATTGTTTAAAAGAGATTTTTGAATTAAATCGTTTTCGTTTTTAATAATATATTTGATTTCGTTAATTTTAACAGTCGCTATAAAATTTTTCATTGCAAGTCCAAAATATTTTAAAAATGTTTTGGAATTCTATCAAATAAATTATTTTTTTTCTTCTTCAGCTGATGATGCTGTTTCCGCTGGTATTTCGTCTGTAAGTTTTAGTGTGGACTCTTCTACCTTATTTTCCTCATTAGTTGATGTTTCGGCCTGTATTGGAATTTTTCGCATTCTTTTTGATGGTAAGATTGCAACACCGCTTTTAGAAACTTCTCCCTTATACTGTTTTTCAAAATCATCATTTGTGACTTCTTCTTCTACTATCTCTTCGTCTGCTTCATTTGGTTCTTTTCTTAGTCTTAAAATGGCATTTTTTTTTAAATCATCAACATTAACTTTCCCTTCGCCAATTTCTCTTAAAGCAACTACTGTATTTTTATCATTATCTTTCTCAACTAGCATTTCAGCTCCAGAGTTTAATTGTGAGGTTCTTTCCTTTGCTAATAGAACTAAATCATATTGATTTTCAACTTTTTCTAAACAATCTTCTACAGTGATACGAGCCATAAATAAATGATGAGCAATAATTAATGAAAAGCCGTCACAAAATCAAGTTTTTTTTATTAAATTTATTGGCTCAATTGAACTTTTAATAATTAACAAAAGTATTAAAGATATGCTTATATAAAGGACACTGACTATTGCTATATATTCAATAGAAAAGCCATTATCAATTAACACTCCAAATATTGCAGTACCAAAAGCTGTGGAGAAAACCATTAAAGCTGTAGTTATTGCTTTGATACCACCAATATATCTAACCCCATAAATTTCTGCCCAGGTAGAGGATCCAAGTACATTGGCTAAACCATTTGAAACCCCAATAAGTCCAAAGAAAAAATATGCTGAGATATAAAAATCAAAAAAATATAATATCGACATGCCCAAAAGTAAGGGAATATTCATGAATGGTAGTAATTTTCTACTTGTAAATTTATCAACCAAAAAACCAGAGGATATAAGTGTTAAAATAGAACTTATTGAATAAACCATAAAAGATTTCGGTATAATATATAAATCCCAAAGTTTAGAGTCTGCAATGAAAGATTGGTAAATAAAAACGCCAGTTGCAATCCATGGCATTGCCAGCATATTAAGTGATATTATATAAAATTTTAGATCTTTCAAAACCTCTGATCTTTTCCAGCTCTTAATATATTTTAAATTTTTATTTTTTTGTTTTAAATCTGATACTTCTCTTGAGTCTATAGTTATATTTTTAATTGTATAAAATATTACTATCGGTAAAGAAATTAATATGAAAAACGAAATAAGCTGCCAAATAGTTCTCCAAGAAAATATGGTTAATAAAAAAACTATTAAAATAGGTAATATGAATTCAGCTGTTGAAAGACCAAACCATATACCGCTTAAAGCACGTCCTCTTCTTTTA
>CACHSH010000009.1 GCA_902582475.1 uncultured Pelagibacteraceae bacterium
GAATTGAAACTGGTATTTTGATGAATCAAGATGGGACACCAAAAGGTAAAAAATGGAGCTTTGATGAAGATAATAGGAAAAAATTACCTAGTAACATTTTTATACCAAAACATCCTTATCCTAAACACACCCAACACACAAAAGATTTGAAAAAATTTGTCGAAACAAATTTTAAAAAGCACCCGGGGAATACAAATAATTTTTGGCTTGTTACAACAAGGGATCAGTCTGAAAAATTACTAGATTATTTTTTAAAAAATAAAATTAATTTTTTTGGGGATTATGAAGATGCTGTAAGTAAAAAATCCAATATTTTATTTCATAGTGCACTTAGTCCAGCAGTAAACATGGGATTAATAACCCCATCAGAAATAATTGAGAAAATTAAAAAAATAGAAAATAAAATTAGAATAAACTCTTTAGAAGGCTACATTAGACAAATTATTGGGTGGAGGGAATTTATGAGAGGAATTTATCAAAATTATAGTACTAGTATGGAAAGTGCTAATTTCTTTAATCATAAGAATAAAATGAAGCAATCATGGTATAATGGTACTACAGGTTTAGAGCCACTAGATCATTCAATTAAAAATGCCGAAAATTATGGTTGGACACATCACATTGAGAGATTGATGATACAAGCAAACATAATGAATCTTTGTCAAATTCATCCTCAACAAGTTTATAGGTGGTTTATGGAAATGTATGTGGACTCATCAGACTGGGTAATGGCACCAAATGTATATGGCATGGGACTTTTTAGTGATGGAGGTATCTTTGCTACCAAACCTTATATTTGTGGATCTAGTTATTTTCTTAAAATGATGGATTTTAAAAAAGGCGAATGGTGTAACACAATGGATGGACTTTATTGGAACTTTATTAATAAAAATAGAAAGTTTTTTTTAAAAAACCCAAGACTTTCAATGATGGTTAGGGTTTTTGATAAAATGAAAAACGATAGAAAAAGATTAATTTTGAAAGCTGCTCAACAATTTATTAAACAAAATACTATTTAAAAGTGATAAAAAAATCAAATCTACCTTCAAAAATATGTCCGGTCTGCAAAAGGGCTTTTTTATGGAGAAAAAAGTGGAGACTTAACTGGGAAAAAGTAAAATACTGCTCACAAAAATGTTCAAAAACTTAAAATCAACAATAATTTTTCTTCTTTTTTTCATTTCGTTTTATTCAAATTTATATTCTAACGAAAGATTAATTAATGATCTAAAAGAAGGTGAAAAAATAATTTTTATAAGACATGCTTTAGCACCCGGCAGTGGTGACCCTGCAAATTTTGATTTGAGCAATTGTAGCACACAGCGAAACTTAAATATTGAGGGAGTTAAACAGTCAAAAAAAATTGGAAAATTTTTTTTAAAAAATAATATTCCTATTGATCAAGTATTAACTAGTGAGTGGTGTAGGTGTAAAGATACATCAAAATATGCCTTCAAAAATTATGAGACGTTTAGTCCTTTAAACTCTTTTTTTTCAAAAAAATTTGAAAAGAACAAGGAAAGTCAAATGATTAATTTGTTGAATTTTTTAAAAAAATGGAATAGTAAAAAAAATTTAGTTTTAGTTACTCATTATGTTGTTATACTTGAAATTACTGATCAGTCAGTTTCATCAGGTGAAATTGTGATATTGGATAAAAATTTAAATTTACTAGGAACTATAATATTATAGCATTATGTGCCCAATTTGTTGGATATCAGGTTTTATTGCAGCTATTTTTGGTGGATCTCTTATCGCGGTAGTTAACCACCCAATATCATGGGCTCTGAGTGGATTACTTATTGCTTACGCTGCTTATAAATTTTATGAAGCAAAAAAAAGAGGAAATAAAATGACTGAAGAGACAAAAACTAGAAATAGACGAACGATTTTTAGATTTGTGCAAGGAGTAGTTGTTGGTTCTGTAGTTACAGTAATTATTTTTTATAGTTTAACTTATAAAGAACATGAAAGAATGCATGACCTATTGGAAAAACATGGAATCGAAAAGCATGAGCACTAAATTTTTTTAACCAATATTTGATCTTCCACCGTCGACGCCAATTATTTGACCAGTAATCCACGAACTTTGATCGGATAATAGAAATTTTGCTAAAGCCGCAGAGTCTTTGCCCTCACCAAGTCTTTTAAGAGGATGTTGTTTAGCAATTCCTTCAGCTATCTTAGGATTTTTTAAAATTTTACTTGCCATTTTGGAGTTACTCATACTAGGAGCTATACAATTCACTCTAATATTTGGAGAAAGTTCAGATGCTAAAGAAACTGTAAGACCTTCTAAAGAGGCCTTTGCAGGTGAAATAATACAATGGTTAGGAAAACCTTGACGAACAGCCACAGTTGAAAATAAAACAATTGACCCTTTATTTTTTTTCAAACTAGGTTGAAATTTTTTTACTATTTCGTAAATTGGGAAAAGATTTAATGAGAAAGACTTCATAACATCCTTTTTAGATATCAAATTTATAGGCTTTAAATCAATCGAACCTATACAATAGGCAATCCCAGAAATTTCTGCGTTATTTAAATCTTGCTCTATTTTATCTAAAAAGTTGTCTTCGAGTACATCTGCAGTACTATAAGTATAGCCTGTCTCTTCAGCCAATCTTGAAACATCTTCATTATTTTTACCAATCAAATGGCAATCATTTTTATTATCTACAAATAATTTTGCTAACGCACTACCTACAGCTCCAGTAGCTCCAAATATAAGAATTTTATTATTCATTAATTTAATTTCTCCTAGCTTTTGCAGTTTGCAATTTTTTTGCAACTGAGAAACTCAAAAAAGTTAAATAAGTTCCGGTTATAAACAGAGCATTTGCTATGATCATTGTTACATGTGAAATTTCAAAATATGAGAAAAGTAAATATGCGAAACCTATCATAAGATCCCAAACACCAAATAATAAAATATATAGTGGCCATTTAGACTCTGAATTAAGAGATTTAAAGTCCAAAATTCTTTGTTTTATATATTCTGTACTAATAGCAATAAGCATTAAAGGAATTATAAAAAAGAAAATCCAAAGATAAATTGCAATATTAAAGTTTTCTTCTACCCAAACTGTTGGAAATAAATCTGTTTCATGAAGAAATGTCCAGAAAATTAAATATCCAAACAAATAATAAGATACTATCGCTGCAAGCTGTTTCATTTTATAACTTTTTATATATATTAATTTTTTCTAAGCCCTAAGCTTTCTTGCCGCACCTGATATAAATCTCTCAACTTTTGACTTTTTGAAACTTTTATTTTCCTCAAAAGAGACTTTATCAATAGAATAAGCTTTACTATTACTTCGTCTTGATAAAATTGTAATATTACCCTTGTACAACTTAAGTTTTATATTTCCATTCACTTGATTTCTTTTAAAGTCAATTTTTTTCTGTAATTTAATTCTAGATTTTGAAAACCAAAAACCATTATAAATCAGCTCGGCATATCTCGGCATAATTTCATCTTTATAATGCATAGTTTTTTTATCTAAAGTTACAGACTCTATAGCTCTATGTGCTACCATCAAAAGAGTTCCTCCTGGAGTTTCGTATACTCCTCTTGACTTTATTCCTATAAATCTATTTTCAACTAAATCAACTCTTCCAATTCCATTCTTACCAGCAATTAAATTTAATTTTTGAAGTAGTTTTGCTGGAGATAATTTTTTATTATTTACAGAAACAGGGTCACCTTTTTTAAATCCTATAGTCACATAAGATGGTTTACTAGGTGCTTTTTCAGGCGAAACTGTTCTTTGAAAAATATATTCTGGTGCCTGTTTTCTTGGATCTTCCAATAGTTTACCTTCTGTTGAAGTGTGATAGAGATTATCGTCTACAGAAAAAGGTGGCGCCCCCTTTTTATCTTTCGGTATAGGTATGTTATGTTTTTTTGCATATTTTATTAAATCAGTTCTAGATTTTAATTTCCAAATTCTCCAAGGGGCAATTACTTTCATCTTTGGTCCAAAGTAATAATATCCAAGCTCAAATCTTACTTGATCGTTTCCTTTTCCTGTTGAACCGTGCGATACCGCAAATGCTTTAAATTTTTTAGCAATAGCAATCTGTCTTTTAGCAATCAAAGGTCTTGCTATAGACGTTCCTAATAAATAAACACCTTCATACAATGCGTGGCCTCTAATCATTGGGTAAACATAATCTTTAACGAAAGTATTTTTTAAATCCTCAATAACTATGTTTTTTACACCCAATCTTTTTGCATTTTTTATAATTTTACTTTTGTTCATTTCTTGTCCAATATCAGCAGTATAAGCAATAATTTCTGAGTTGTAATTTTCTTGAAGCCATTTTAAAATTATAGAGGTGTCTAGCCCTCCAGAGTAAGCTAAAACAATTTTATTCTTTTTTTTAGGCACAACTTTTTCTAGCGGTATTGTAAGCTTTAGTGAAGCCCATCATAGAATACATGTCTTTTGTTTGTGTACCGGTGCTCGTTCTTGCTGTTACAGAAAGTTTAGAGGCTTTCTTCATAGTTTTAATTAAATTAAATTCCTCTTCTCCATCAATCAACCAGGCAAAATTTCCTTGTGAAAAAAATAAAAATTCATTTTTTCCTGATTTTGCAATAACGGAAGATTTTTTATACATATGACCGCTTGTTACACTAAGCTCATTTTTAATTTTTTCATCTTTTCTAAAAGTTACAAACAATCTAGATGGATCTCTTTTTAAATTTTTTGGAGCTCTTTCCAAAGGTATGGTTTGAGCAAAACAAATTTTTCCTTTATTACCACTGTAGGTGAAAGCTTCCCAACTCTTATATTTGCCAATGCTTTTTGGTTGATTACCAAAAGCATTTGAAGAATAAACAAAAATAAATAGTACGAATATTATTAAAAATTTTTTCATTTCAAATTTTTCTTGATAAATTCAATTTATACAAATTTCAGATCTTTTCAATAGTTGTTTGATCAAGGTGCAGGATTAGGAATCTTTTCATGTATTAAGTTTATTTCATTTAAAATACTTTCTTCCAACGTTATATCTATACTATCAATGTTTTCTTTAAGCTGTTCCATAGTTGTTGCTCCAATAATGTTACTTGTCACGAAGTCTCTTGAATTCACAAATGCTAGAGAAAGCTGTGATAAAGATATTTTATATTTTTCTGCAATTTTATAGTATTCATCTACTGCATCAAAAGTTCTTTGATTATGATATCTGGGATAGTTTTCATAAAATAAATCTAGTCTTGAATTTTTAGGGATATTTTTATTTCTATATTTTCCTGTTAGATAACCTACTGCCAGGGGTGAATATGCTAACAAACCAGCTTTTTCTCTAATTGAAATTTCTGACATTCCAACCTCATATGATCTATTTACTAAACTATATGGATTTTGAACAGAAACTACTCTAGGTAAATTTTGTTCTTTAGAAATCTCTAAAAATTTTGCAAACCCCCATGGAGTTTCATTTGATAAACCTATATATTTTATTTTACCCTGAGAAATAAATTTTTTTAAAGTTTTTAAAATACTCTCAAAACTGTTCCAGGATTTTTCATGTATATCGTGTTCATAATCTAAATCACCGAAATAGTTGGTATTTCTTTCAGGCCAGTGGAGTTGATATAAATCAATATAATCTGTTTGTAATCTTTCTAGGCTTTTATTTAATGCTTCCTCAATACTCTTCGGGGAATATTGAGATCCTCCACCTCTGATCCACTTTAAACCTGGACCAGCAATTTTACTTGCAAGAATTACTTTTTGCCTATTTCTTCTGAGCTTGAACCAGTTACCAATAATTTCTTCAGTTTTACCATAAGTTTTAGCTTTTGGTGGTATTGCATAAAGTTCAGCAGTATCAAAAAAATTTACACCTTTTTCTAGAGCGTAGTCCATTTGTTTAAATCCTTCTTCTTGAGTATTCTGCTCACCCCAAGTCATTGTGCCTAAGCAAATGAGACTTACTTTCAAATCAGTTCCACCAAGTTTTTTAAATTTCATTAAATCCTTATTTTATTGATTTTTTTAAAGCAATTATTGTCTATTGAAAAGTGAATAAAAAATCATATATTAATTTTATGGTATTTAATAAACAAACATCCGCAGCAACATCCTCGGCTTCACAAGCTATAATTGACCAAGGCTTGAGAGCTTACATGTTAAGAGTTTATAATTACATGGGATCAGCTCTATTGGTTACAGGTATAGTAGCATTATTAACTTTTAAATTTTCAGTAGTTTCCTTATCACCTTTAAGCTTAACTCCATTAGGAAATTCACTTTATAATTCCGGCTTAGCCTGGATTGTAATGTTAGCTCCACTGGGCGTTGTTCTATATATGAGTTTTGGAATTAGAAAAATGAGTGTTTCTAAAGCACAAACAACATTTTGGATTTTCGCTGCATTAATGGGATTGTCTCTTTCATCAATTTTTTTAATTTACACAGGAACTTCAATTACAAGAGTATTCTTCATAACCGCAGGAACATTCGGTGCAATGAGTATTTATGGATACACAACAAAAAGAGATCTAACTAAACTTGGATCTTTTTTAATGATGGGTTTAATAGGAATAATTATCGCATCAATTGTTAACATATTTATGAAATCATCGATGATGTATTTTGTTATATCAATTTTAGGAGTCTTAATTTTTGTTGGACTTACTGCATATGATACTCAGAAAATAAAAAACATGTATTTAGAAAGTGATGATAGTGAGATCTCAGGAAAAAAAGCAGTAATGGGTGCTCTTACACTCTATTTAGATTTCATAAATTTGTTTATTATGCTTCTAAGACTTTTTGGTCAAAGAAGATAACTTCTTACTTAATCAATTTTAGTTTTGTCCACTCTACTCTTCTAATTAGAGTTTCCAAATCTTCAGATTTTCTAATAATATTACCGTTTCTATCTAAAATATAAAATTTTTCATCTTTTCGTTTGGGACTAAGACTCTTTGATATTCTATAAATAGGTTTTTCAGAAGCTCTTTGATATATATCAAATGAGATTTCTTTTTTATTTATTGACAGTCCGTAATCTTTCCAATCTCCAGCAGAAACTTTTTTTGCGTACAGATTTAATATTGATCTAAGCTCATTTTTAACAAAAAATTTTTCTTTTTTCTTAAACTTATTATTTACAACTAATTTTAATTTACTTCTCATTTAATCTATAATTTTTTATTAATGGTACCTGAAAAGCCGTAAAAATAAAAGTAATGGGTAATATACCCCAAACTTTAAAATTGATCCAAAATTCCTCTGACTGAGTTCTCCAAACAAATTCATTTAGAACTGCAAGAAAAATAAAAAATAATATCCATCTATACATCAGCTTATTCCAACCTATTTCTTCTAACTTAATCGAACCTTGTAAAAATAATTGTAAGAAATTTTTTTTAAGTATTATTTTCCCAAAAAGTAATCCAATAGCAAATAAAATATTAATTATTGTTGGTTTCAAATAAATAAATATTGGGTTTTTAAAAAAAATTGTTAGTCCACCAAAAATAGTAATTAAAATTGCACCTATTAAAGGAACATATGGTATTTTCTTATCTAAATAGTATATGATTATAACCGCAAAAATAGTTGCAATAATTAATGGAGGAATTGCAGTTTCTAAATTTTTTCCTCCTTTATAATATACTATAAAAAAAATAATTAATGGACCAAAGTCTGTAAGCAGCTTGATAAGAGATTTATTCACAAGAAAAAGCTACCATAAAAGAAATTTAATTGAAATTTAATATATTGATTTTAAATATAATGTTATTATCTTGTTACTTATGAGTTCTAAAAAAGCTAAGTTTTCTATCGGCAATGTTGTTAAACACAGACATTTTAATTTCAGGGGTGTAATTTATGATGTTGATTTTGAATTTAATAATTCAGAAGAATGGTATCAATCGATACCTAAAGATGTAAGACCAAGAAAAGATCAACCCTTTTATCATTTGCTAGCTGAAAATAATGAAATTACTTACGAAGCATATGTCTCAGAACAAAACTTAATAACTGATACCTCAAAAGAGCCAATCAGACACCCTTTAGTAGATGAGTTTTTTTCTGAAAAAAGAGGATCGGTTTATTATAAACCTTCTAATTAATTCTTTTTGCCACAAAGTTAACAAGATTCATTCAAAACTCTGTCCAAAACTTAAATTACTTATTTATTGTTAGTGTCTAGTTGAGGTCAATTCTTACTTCCTTATCTCCCTCAGATTTCAACTAGACCAACAAAATGTACCATTCAAAAATTAATCAAAATCATATAAATAAAAAGGATGATTAAGTATTTAAATCCAAGCTATGTTTTTAAAATTTCAGGTAAACTTTTAAACCTTTTTAAAACTTTATTAATTCCATTGGTAGCTATTGGTTTGATTTTTTCATTATTTTTATCACCTGAAGATTATATCCAGGGTGACTCTGTTAGAATTATGTATATTCATGTTCCTTCTGCATGGATTTCTTTATTTGGTTTTGCTGCAATTAGTTTTTTTTGTATTTTAAACTTTTTGTTTAAAATAAAAAATGTGACTTTAATTTATAAAAGTCTTGCGCCAATTGGACTAACTTTCAATATTGTAGCAATTGTTACCGGATCTTTGTGGGGACAACCAACATGGGGTACCTGGTGGGCCTGGGATGCGAGACTTACATCAATGCTAGTTTTAATGTTTTTTTATATAGCGTTTATATTTTCATACAAATTTATAAAAAGTCCAGATAGATCAATTAAAGCTTGCACACTTATTTCTGTCTTGGGTTTAATAAATATCATTATTATAAAATATTCTGTTGAATGGTGGTCAACTTTACATCAACCTTCAAGTATTAGTCTTGCCAAGGAAACTACGGTACATTTTTCAATGTTAATTCCTTTAGGATTGATGGTATTTGCGCTTTTTATGTATGTTGCGGTAATTTTTCTAATGAAATATAGGATAGAAACAATTAGAGTTAAGAAAAAAGGGTTTAAAAAACTATGAATTTTGAAATTTTTATAATGAATGGATTTGGTATCTACGTATGGTCTGCATTTGTCTTCACATTTTTAGTCTGTTTGTTTTTATACGTTAGAACAAGAAAAACTCTCAAAAAATTAGAAAAAAATTTTATTAAAGAAGCTAATAATCTTTCCGAAGAACAGTTTGAAGATATTAAAAAGCAAAAAATTACTAAGGAAATTTTAATTTCACATTCAAGAAGTTAATCTAGCATTTCTGAAATGCTCTTAAAAAAGGTAAAAATTAGATTATCAATCTTACTAGCCCTATCAGTTTTAAGCGTATTAGCAATTTTTTTATTATTCAAAGTTTTAGAAGATAACGTTTTATATTTCTATTCTCCTTCGGAAATTAAAAATAGTGATGATATAAATTTAAAAAAAAAGATTAGAATAGGCGGTATGGTCAAAAAAGGATCAATACAAAGTTATGAAAGAGATATAAAATTTATAGTTACAGATTTAAAAAATGAAATAATAGTAAGTTATTCAGGAACAGTCCCCGCTCTATTTGCAGAAGGAAAAGGTGTAGTTGCCGAAGGTAGTTTAAAAGATAAGAAATTTTTTATTGCAAAAAGAATTTTAGCAAAACACGATGAAAATTATATGCCCCCAGAAGTGCAAGAAAGTTTAAATAAAGATGCTAAGTAATTTAGGAAATATATTTGTAATTATAGCATTATTAATAAGTTTTATATTAATTTTTTTTTCTTTAAGAGAATTCAAAACTAATAACAATTTAATACCAGGAAAAATTTTCAAATTTTCTTTAATTCAATTATTTTTTTCTATTTCGAGTTTTGTAATACTTTTGATAGCCTATATTTTTTCTGATTTCTCTTTAGTAAATGTTTTTGAAAATTCACATACGAATAAACCCTTATTTTATAAAATATCTGGAACATGGGGAAATCATGAGGGTAGTTTATTATTATGGATAAATATCTTAGTTTTATTTTCAACTTTATTTCTATTTATTAATAAAAACAGAGATAAAAATTTCAAAATTTTGACTTTATTATTCCAAAATATACTTATTGTTATTTTTCTTATTTTTTTATTAATTAATTCGAACCCATTTTCTAAATTATTTCCAATTCCGTTAGAAGGTCTTGGTTTGAATCCAATTTTACAAGATCCAGCTTTGGCAATACATCCGCCTTTACTTTATGTAGGTTTTGTTGGCTCGTCTATTTATTTTTCAGCTGCTCTTGCAGCTTTAATTTCAAAAATTGATTCACGATCACTAGCTATATCTATTAAACCTTGGGTTCTAGTATCTTGGTTTTTTCAAACAGTTGGAATATTAGTTGGTTCCATCTGGGCATACTACGAATTAGGTTGGGGCGGATATTGGTTTTGGGATCCAGTTGAAAATTCATCTTTGATGCCATGGTTTGTAATGACGGCTCTTCTACATTCAATATTGGTTTTAGAAAGAAGAATAGGACTTTACTCTTGGGTAATTGTGCTAAGCATTTTAACTTTTACTATGAGTGTAACAGGAACATTTTTGGTTAGATCAGGTATATTGAACTCAGTACACACTTTTGCAAGTGACCCATCAAGGGGTCTTTTCATATTAAGTTTTTTAATGGTAATGATATTCTACTCAATATTTATTTTTTTTAAGTATGCTCCAAAAGAAAACAAACAATTTAGAATGTTTTCAAAGGAGTCTTTTATTATTGCAAACAACTGGTTTATGATATTTTTCTTAGCAGTAGTTCTAATTGGAACACTGTATCCTGTATTTCTTGATACAATTACAGGATCAAAGATATCAGTAGGGCCTCCTTATTATAATCTAATTTTAGCACCTTTTTTGATACCACTTTTATTTCTCATGACATCAGGGCCTAATTACAAATGGATTTCAAGTGAAGTAAAATCATTTTTTAACTTAGTTTTAGTTGTTTCAGTTACATTATTTTTAATTACTTTTTTTTTAATTCAAGAGAATAGTTTTTTGTTAAATTTAATATTATTTTTTTCAATTTATCTAGTTACGCAAACACTTTTTGATCTTTATGAAAGTTTGAAAAGAAGAAATATAAATATTTCAAGAATAATATCCCATTTAGGTTTTGGATTACTTATATTCTTTATCTATGTAAACCATATATTTTCAATAGAAAATAATTTTAATTTAAAATTAGGAGAAACAAAAAAAACAACACACCACATTATTAAGTTTGATAATTTAGAAGAGCAATCCGTCAAAAATTATAAATCTATTGTTGGTCATTTTAGTATATCAGATTTAAAAACATTAAAATCAAAAGAACTTAAACCCGAAATCAGAGTTTATGATAAACCTATTACTATTACATATGAAGCTTCTATAAAGTCTAATTTATTCTCTGACACTTATTTAACTATGAGCAATATATCTGATACAGATATTTTTAATATTAAATTTCAAGTAAAACCTTTTATGAATTTTATTTGGATCTCAGTATTATTATTATCTTTAGGAGGGATATTAAATTTTTTTAATAGAGAAAAAAATGAAAAAAATTAAGTATATTCTAATATCCATATTATTTTCTTTTCTTTTTATTATTCTATACTTAAGCCTAGACAATGAGAAAATTTATAACACTCAAGATTTAATTGGAAAAAAAATCTCAGAGGTAGAAATAAATTTATTTCAATCTAATAGAACTATAAATACAAAGGAATTAACAAATAATGAATTTACAGTTTTAAATTTTTGGGCATCTTGGTGTGGACCATGCAGAGACGAACACCCAAATTTAGTTAGATTAAGTAAAATCAAAAATCTAAAACTTATTGGTATTAATTTTAAGGATAATAAAGATAATGCAAAAACTTTTTTAAAGGAAAATGGGAATCCTTTTGATCTCCTCGCAGAAGATAAAGATGGTAAAAATTCAATTAATTTTGGTGTTTATGGTATACCGGAGACAATCTTAATAGACTCTGAATTAAGAATATTAAAAAAATATATTGGACCACTAAATATCAAAGAGGTAAACGAAATAAGAAAAATAGTAAAAAAATGAAAAATATAATTAGTTCTTTGCTTTTATTTTTCTTCATTACATCTGTAAGTTATGGAAATGAAGATGTAACCGATCAAATTTTAAAAAATCTTAGATGTTTAGTATGTCAAGGTCAAACAGTGTCAGATTCTAACTCTGAATTTGCTTTAATTATTAAAAGTGTTGTGAAAGATAAAATAAAAGAAGGAAAAAGCGAAAAAGAAATTTATAATTTTTTGTCTGACAAGTACGGAGATTGGATATTGTTAAATCCTCCACTCAAGAAAAATAGCTATGTATTATGGTTTTTGCCATATTTACTATTTATTTTAGGTGCAATCTTTTTATTTTTCCTATTAAAAAAACCAAAAATTAGACCTTAAGAATAAAATTGTATACAATTCTTTTTTTAAATTGTAACTTTATATATATGAGACTAAAACTTTTTATCATAACTTTTTTATTATTGTTTAGTGTATCTAATTTATCTCACACTGATGAAAATAGATCAGGTATAAATTTTTATAGTGGCATGTTTGATTTTAGTGATGATAAAAAAAGATCTACTTTATTTGGAATGGAACATCAAAATGAAAATTTATATAGAGATACTTTAATTGGAAGAGTATCTCCTGTTACAGGTATAATGGTTACACAAGATGCTGCCGCATATATTTACACAGGTATTGAGGCAAACTACGATTTGGGTCCATTTAAATTTACACCAAGTTTTACACCTGGCCTCTATAGTCAAGGCGATGGAAAAGATTTAGGGCATCCTTTAGAATTTAAAAGCGAAGTTCAATTATCAATGGATTTAGGAGAAACTACAAATTTTGGAATGTCATATAACCATGTATCAAACGCAAGTCTAGGAGATAAAAATCCTGGGGCTAATAGTTACATGTTCAATTTTCTTAAAAAATTCTAATATTTAATTAAATGGGTTTAAAAGATTGCCACAACTTTAGTGACTTTAGAAAACTTGCAAAAAGAAAGTTGCCGTCTCCAATATTTCATTACATAGATGGTGCTGCTGATGACGAGGTTACATACAGAAGAAATACAGAAGCATTTAATGATGTCGACCTTGTACCGAATGTATTAAGAGGAGTAGAACAAGTTGATCTTTCAACCACTATATTCGGAAAAAAATTAGATTTACCTTTTTACTGCTCACCAACAGCTTTACAGAGATTATTTCATTATCAAGGGGAAAGAGCTGTAGGTAAAGCAGCGCAAAAGTTTAATACTATGTTTGGTGTATCATCGCTTGCGACGGTAAGTGTTGAAGAAATTTCATCTATGATCGATACGCCAAAATTATTTCAGTTTTATTATCACAAAGATAAAGGATTAAATAATGCTATTTTAGAGAGAGTGAAGGCTGCAAAATTTGATGTTATGGCATTAACAGTTGATACAATAACAGGAGGAAATAGAGAAAGAGATCTTAGGACTGGTTTCACATCCCCACCTAGACTCACACTTTCAAGCTTAATTAGTTTTGCAATAAAACCAATGTGGGGAATTAACTATGTTACTCGGGGAAAATTTGAATTACCACATCTTCAGGATCATGTGAAAGAGGGAACAAGTACTTCGACATCTGTTGGTAATTACTTCTCAACAATGTTGGACCAATCTATGAATTGGAAAGATGCTGAAAATCTTTGCTCAAAGTGGGGAGGGCATTTTGCACTTAAAGGTGTCATGAGTGTTGAAGATGCAAAACGTGCTGTTGATATCGGATGTTCTGGAATTATGGTTTCAAATCATGGAGGAAGACAACTAGATGGAGCCAGATCTCCCTTTGATCAATTAGCAGAAATTATTGATGCAGTCGGTGACAAAGTTGATGTAATTTGTGAAGGTGGTATTCAAAGAGGCACACATATGCTTAAAGCTTTATCAATGGGTGCAAAAGCATGTGCTGGGGGTAGATTATATCTTTATGCGTTAGCTGCAGCAGGTCAAGCCGGTGTTGAAAGAGCCTTAAATCAGTATCGTGTTGAGCTCGAAAGAGACATGAAACTTATGGGCTGCACAAAGATTAGTGACTTAACTAGAAAAAATTTAAGATTTAGAAAATGAGCTTGAAAGACTGTTATAACTTTGATGATTTTAGAAAATTAGCAAAAAGAAACCTGCCAGCCCCAATTTTTCATTATATAGATGGTGGTTCAGATGATGAGTCTACATTAAAAAGAAATACTGAGTCATTCTCAAAGTGTGATTTAGTTCCAAGTATACTCACAAGTGTTGGGGAACCAGATATGACCACCGAAGTTTTTGGCCAAAAAATAAAAATGCCTCTTTTCTTGTCACCTACTGCGATGCAAAGACTTTATCACCACGATGGCGATAAAGCGAGCGCTAGAGCTGCAGAAAAAATTGGGACAATTTATAGTATGTCAACTATGGCAACCACTTCAATCGAAGAAATATCAAACGTATCAGGTGGTCCTAAGATGTTTCAACTTTATATTCATAAAGACAAAGGTTTAACAGATAATTTAATTGATCGTTGTAAGAGGTCAGGATTTAAAGCTATGTGCTTAACAGTAGATACAGTTGTTGCAGGGAACAGAGAGAGAGATCATAGATGGGGATTTACAACACCACCAAAACTAACTCTAAAAAGCTTATTAAGTTTTGCAACACATCCAATGTGGTCAATAAATTATTTAACTCATGAGAAATTTCAGTTAGCAAATGTTTCGCATTTTACAAAAAAGGGAAGCAGTATTGCTAAAGGAGTGATGGAATATATTAACGAGCAGTATGATCCAAAAATGAATTGGCAAGATGCAGAATATTGTATCAAAAGATGGGGAGGCCCCTTTGCAATCAAGGGCGTTATGTCTGTTGAAGATGCAAAACGTGCTGTTGAAATCGGAGCATCTGCAATAATGCTTTCTAATCATGGTGGAAGACAACTAGATGGTTCAAGATCACCTTTTGATCAACTTCCTGCAATTGCTGAAGCAGTTGGTGGTAAGTTAGAGATTATTTTAGATGGTGGTATTAGAAGAGGTACTCATGTTCTAAAAGCTTTATCTTTAGGAGCAACTGCTTGTAGTTTCGGAAAAGGTTATTTGTTTGCTTTAGGAGCAGGCGGTCAAAAAGGGGTTGAAGCTTTGTTGCAAAGAATGCATGATGAAATTAGACGTGACATGATATTATTAGGGTGTAAAACAATTAAGGATTTAAAAAAAACAAATATTGCTTATAGGTAATTATGAAACTCGCAAAAAGTTTAGATAGATTAGGTACAGAAACTGCTTTCAGTGTACTTGCCGAAGCAAAAAAGCTCGAAGCCAAAGGTAAGCCGATGATACATTTAGGATTAGGCCAACCTGATTTTAAAACTCCTAAACATATTGTCGAAGCAGCAAAAAAAGCTTTAGATGACGGTCATCACGGATATGTTTTATCAAATGGAATTCTTGAATGTAGACAAGCAGTAACTAGAAAAATCAAAAAACTTTATAACCAAGATATCGATCCAGAGAGAATAATAATTATGCCAGGCGGGAAGCCAACCATGAGCTATGCAATTCAGTGTTTTGGAGAGCCAGGTGTTGAAATAGTCCACCCAACCCCTGCATTTCCAATCTATGAGTCTATGATAAATTTTACTGGAGCCAAACCAGTTCCATATGATTTAACTGAAGATAAAGATCTAAAATTTAACCCTGAGAAAATTTTATCCTTGATAACTGAAAAAACAAAATTATTAATTTTAATTAATCCAAATAATCCAACTGGTAGTTTTGTTGACAAATCAGATATTGATGTTTTAGCTGATGGATTAAAAAAAACATCCTCATGTGACAATCTTAAGTGATGAAATTTACAGTAGACAAATCTTTGATGGAAAAGAAATGCCTACTTTTTTTAATTATCCAGAATTAAGAGAAAGATTAATTGTTCTTGAAGGTTGGAGTAAAGCTTATTCTATGACTGGATGGAGATTGGGTTGGAGTTTCTGGCCAAAAAATCTTGTGGAGCATGTAAATAAATTAGTTATAAATAGTGTTTCATGTGTAAATGCAGCTGCTCAATTCGCAGGTATCGCTGCTCTTGATGGACCAGACGACTCTATTAAAGAAATGATGAGAAAATTTTCAATAAGAAGAAAATTAATTCATGAAGGTTTAAATAATTTACCAGGAGTAGAATGTAGTTTACCCGGAGGAGCATTTTATGCTTTCCCTAAAGTTATTGGAACGGGTATGAATGGCGCTGAATTTGCAAAAAAATGTATGCATGAAGCAGGTGTAGCTATTGTTCCAGGAACAGCATTTGGGAAAACAGCTAAAGATTATGTAAGATTTAGTTTTGCAGCGTCTAGCGATAATATCTCACAAGCCTTAGAAAAAATCAAAAAGATGCTTGGTTAATAAAGGTATATTTTTTCTATATAATTTAATAACATTATAGAAAAAAATGAACGAACAAATACAATCAGAATTAAAAAAAATTTTCAATGGTAGATTTTCTACCTCAGTATCTACTAGAACTAACTATGCTAGAGGTGAGGACACCTATGATCCAGTATTGTCAAAAGCTGTAGTTTTTCCTGAAACTAATGAAGAGGTTTCTAAAATTCTAAAACTTTGTAATGAACACCACGTTCCAGTTGTTCCATTTGGAACAGGAACCTCTTTGGAGGGTAATGTTGTAGGTAATGATAAAGGAATAACGATATCTTTAGAAAAAATGAACAAGGTATTAAGCGTGAATGTGGAAGATTTTGATTGCAGAGTTCAAGCTTGTGTCACCAAAGAACAATTGAATGATTATCTAAGAGAGGACGGAGTTTTTTTTCCAATAGATCCAGGAGCAAATGCAGCAATAGGTGGTATGGCATCAACATCAGCATCAGGAACTATGGCAGTAAAATATGGAACAATGAAGACTGTAATAACTGGCCTTACAGTAATTCTTCCTAATGGTGATATTATAAAAACCGGAAGTAGAACAAAAAAAACTTCTGCTGGTTATAATTTAACAAATCTATTTATAGGTTCAGAGGGTACACTTGGTATAATCACTGAAATACAGTTGAGGTTATCTCCTATCCCAGAAAGTATTATGAGTGCAGTTTGTCATTTCCCGTCCCTAGAGGATGCAGTTCAGTCAGCACAACAAGTGATTCAATATGGAGTACCTATAGCCAGAATTGAAATGCTTAACAAAGAACAAATGGACATAAGTATTAATTATTCAAAGTTAAAAGACATGAAGGTTTTACCTACATTATTTTTTGAATTTCATGGCTCAGAATCCTCTAATAAAGAAAATATTAAAATAGTTGAAGAAATATCTAAAGAAAATAAGGGAAGCGCTTTTAAATGGGCAAAGGATTTAGAAGAAAGAAATAAATTATGGCAAGCTCGTTGGGACATATATTATTCTGTAAAAGCATTAATTAAAAATGGAAGAGTATATTCTACAGATGTATGTCTTCCAATTTCTAAAATAGTTGAGTGCGTGAAATTTGCAGAGGAAGTCACAAAAAAATTTGGTCTAAGAGCCCCAATGGTTGGTCACTTAGGCGATGGAAATTTTCATGTTGTTTTACCTTACGATCCACAAAAAAAAGAAACTTATAAAAAGATAAGAGAGTTTAGTGATTTACTGATTAAAAAAACTTTGGAATTAAATGGAACAATTACTGGAGAACACGGAATAGGGCTTCATAAAAAAGAATATCTTATAAAAGAACATGGAGATAATATTCCAATTATGAAATCTATAAAAAGAACTCTTGACCCAAACAATATAATGAATCCAGGTAAAATTTTCGATTTGAATTAAAATCAAAATGAAAAAAGTACTTGTAACTAGAAAATTATTAAGATCTTGCGAGGATAAAGCTTCTAAATTATTTAATACACATTTTAACTCAAATGATGAATTGTATTCTCAAAAGAAACTAATTGAATTGAGCAAAGGTTGTGATGGCATTCTATCATCACTTACAGATAAAATAGACAAAGAAACCATCGAAAAACTTCCTGAAACAGTGAAGATAATATCAAATTTTGCTGTTGGTTTTGGAAATATCGATATCGAGGCAGCAAAAAAAAGAAATATAATAGTCACTAACACTCCAGATGTTTTAACTGATGCTACTGCAGAAATTGCCATGTTATTAATTCTTGGCGCATGTAGAAGAGCAAGTGAGGGAATGGATTGGGTCAAAAAGGAAAATTGGAAATGGTCAGCAGATTTTTTAATTGGAAAACAACTCACAGGATCGAGACTTGGTATTCTAGGTATGGGTAGAATTGGAAGAGCCTTAGCAAAAATAGCAAAAAGTTTCGGTATGGAAATACATTATAGAAATAGAACTAAATTAAGTGACGGTAAAGAAATGGGCGCAACTTTTCATGACAATATTAAAAGTTTATTCTCTGTTTCAGATGTATTATCAATTTGTTGTCCGGCTACAAAAGAAACTAAAGACATAATCAACAAAGAAACTTTGGAATATTTTCCAACCGGTGCAATTATAACAAATGTTGCAAGGGGAGATATGATTGATGATGAAGCTATGGTTCAAGCTTTGGTTAGTCGTAAAATTTATGCAGTTGGATTAGATGTCTATAAAGGTGAGCCAAAAATTCATCCAGAATATTTAAAGCAACCCACAGCATTTATATTACCACATCTAGGTAGTGCGACTAAAAAAACAAGAACTGCAATGGCAGACCTTGCTATTGATAACATTGATGAATACTTCAAAACAGGAACCGCGAAAAATAAAGTTAATTAATACAATCTCAAATTGAATCATCTAAAACTTTATTAATTCTGCCCGAGACTCTGAAATCTATTTATGCTTAAATAATTCAACTAGTTAATTAACTAAGGGAGACAAATATGTCAAAAAAAGAAAAAACGTTGAAGAGAGTAAAAACTCCTTCAAGACGTAAGTTCTTTAAAGCAGCAGCAGCAACTGGTGCAGCAGCGGCAGCAACTATTGCAATGCCGAATGTAGCATTTGGTGCTCCTAAAACTTTAAAGATGCAAGCAGCTTGGCCTTCTGGAGCTAATATATTCTTCGAAATGGCTGGCGACTTTGCAAAAATGGTAGGCGACATGTCAGCTGGTGAATTGAAAATTGATCTTCAACCAGTTGGAGCTGTTGTTAAAACATCTGAAATCGGTCAAGCGGTAAGTTCAGGAGTTCTAGATATGGGACACTGGGTAACTGCATACTGGTACGGTAAAAATCCAGCAGCATCATTGTTTGGAACAGGACCTTCGTACGGAATGTCATCTCAAGAAGTTATGGGGTGGATGGAGTACGGTGGAGGAAGAAAACTTTACGAAGAAACTCTTGCTAAAGTTGGCTTCAACTACGTTGGTCTTTTCCATATGCCAATGCCAGCACAGCCATTTGGTTGGTTCAAAAAGAACGTTACTAAAGTGTCTGATGTTAAAGGTATGAAATATAGAACAGTTGGTCTAGCGACTAACGTATTAACAGCTATGGGAATGGTTGTAAGACAACTTCCAGGCGGAGAAATTCAGCCAGCTATGAAAACTGGTTTGATCGAAGCTGCGGAGTTTAACAACCCAACATCAGACTCACAGTTTGGTATGCAAGACGTATCTAAGCATTATCACTTAGGTAGCTTCCACCAATCTCAAGAGATGTTTGAAATTCCTGTGAACACGAAGACATTTAATGGACTAAGCCCACAACATCAGGCTATTCTAAAAAATGCTGCGTACGCTGCGAATACAGACAACTACTTTAAAGCATTAGTAAGATACTCAGCTGACTTATCTAAATTGATGAACCAACACAAAGTAAACGTTTATCAAACTTCAGATGAAATCTTAGCTCAACAATTAAAAGGATGGGACAAAGTTATAGGAGACTTTGTTAAAAAAGATGCATTCTTTGCAAAAATTGTAGCTTCACAAAAAGCTTATGCTAAAAGAGTAATGAAGTACTTACTCATGAATCAGCCAAATTACAAATTGGCATACGAAAATGAGTTCGGTGCTATAGCTAAAGTTAAAATTTAGTAGCTTTTTTAAAAATTAAAGGGGGCTTTTTGTAGCCCCCTTTTTTTTATGGAAATTAAAATTTAATTGGACTAACATAATCATACATGAGGGAATTTATCGTTTTTGCAGATCATCTAAGCACATCAGTTGGAAAGGCTTTTTCTTGGTGCATAGTTATTTTGATGGGAGGAACTTGTTACGAAGTTGTAATGGCATATGCTTTTAATGCACCAACATTATGGAATTTTGATTTTAGTTTACAAATGTACGGTGCAATATTTATGATGGCAGGAGCTTACACATTATCTACCGAAGCTCATGTAAGAGGTGACGTTCTTTACAGATTATTTAAACCCAGAACTCAAGGATATATAGATCTAGTTTTATATTTTATCTTTTTCTTTCCAGGTGTATTTGCTTTAGCATTTTATGGATATGAATATGCAGCTCTAGCCTGGAAAATAAAAGAAACAAGCTGGAATAGTCCTGCGCAAATACAAATTTATATGGCAAAATCTTTAATACCTGCAGCTGGTGTTCTATTAATTATTCAAGGAATTAGCGAAGTATGTAGATCAATAATTTGTATTAAAACTGGTCACTGGCCAGCAAGAATGGTTGTTGCAGAAGAAACAGAAAAAATATTAATGAGAACTTCACAAGACGAGGATCAAAAAGATGTTATTTAGTTTAACAAATCCAGAAATAGCAATTCTAATGATGGCAATATTTCTTTTTGCCGTCCTTTTAGGATTTCCAATTGCATTTACTTTAATGGCGATGGGTGTGGGGTTTGGTTATTACGCGTACTATGATCCAACAAGAATGGAACATCTATTAGATAATAGGATATTTCAACTATTTGTACAAAACACCTACACTGTAATGGACAACACCGTTCTAACCGCCGTACCTTTATTTTTATTTATGGGTTATCTTGTTGAAAGAGCCGGAATTGTTTCAAGATTGTTCTTTGCTATTCGTTTAGCATCCCATGGATTGCCTGCATCTATGGCAGTTGCAGCTTTAATAACCTGTGCTTTATTTTCTACAGCCACTGGAATTATTGGAGCCGTGGTGACGTTAATGGGACTTTTAGCATGGCCAGCAATGATTAAGGCAGGATATGATAAAAAATTTGCATCTGGTGTTATTTGTTCTGGTGGATGTCTTGGAATATTAATTCCTCCAAGCATTATGCTTATAGTTTACTCAGTTATTGCTCAATTATCACCTTTAAGATTATTTGCCGCTGCAATATTGCCGGGAATAATGCTTGCTGGATTATATATTTTGTATGCTGTTACAAGAGCATATTTAAATCCTTCAATTGCGCCCAAACCACCCGCAGAAGATATTCCACCTCGTTCAGTAATTTTAAAAGAGGTTTTGGTTTCATTTCTTCCTTTGTTTTCATTAATTATACTGGTGCTAGGGACTATTCTTGGAGGTCTTGCAACCCCAGCTGAGGCAGCAGCTGTAGGAGCGTTCGGTGCTTTAGTATTATCTTATTTTTATAAAACCTTAAAATGGAAAAATTTCAAAGAGTCAGTTTTTTTAACAGCAAAAACTACGGCAATGATCATGTGGTTGTTTATAGGCTCATGGACTTTTGCCTCTGTTTTTTCTTATTTAGGTGGTCACGAAGTTTTTGAGCATTTTTTTAAATCAATGAATTTACAACCATGGCAATTTTTAATTATTACTCAAATAATTATTTTCCTTCTAGGATGGCCTTTGGAGTGGACAGAAATACTAATTATATTTGTTCCAATATTTTTACCACTAGTAGAATTTTTTGGAGTTAACCCTTACTTTTTTGCGATGTTAATAGCATTAAATCTTCAAACTTCCTTTTTAACGCCGCCCATGGCTATGTCTGCCTATTATTTAAAGGGTGTACAAACAAAAAATGTAGAATTATTAGAAATCTTTAGCGGTATAATGCCATTTTTATTAATTGTGATATTTGCAATGTTTCTAATGTACATGTTTCCTGGAATTGCTCTGTGGTTACCTGACTTACTTTTTGCAAACTAAATCAAAATTATGAGTAAAATCTTTTCAATTTCAGCTATTGAGTTAGCTGAAAAATTAAAAAGTGGTGAGATTTCATGTGTTCAAGCTTGTAAAGAGTATATTGGCAGAATAGAAAAGTTTGAAAAAGATGTTAAAGCTTGGACTTTCTTTGATAAAAAACTTCTTCTGGAAAAAGCTGAGGAAAAAGACGAGTATAGAAAATCAGGTAAACCTCTTGGGCCACTTCATGGATTACCAATAGGTATAAAAGATATTATTGGAACCCAAGATATGCCAACGGAATGTGGAACAGTATTAAGAAAAGGCATGTCAGAAAGTGCAGATGCCGAAGTAGTTAATTTATTAAAAATTTCAGGCGCAATAATTATGGGCAAAACAGTAACTACCGAACTTGCTTATTTTGATCCTGGTAAAACAACAAATCCGCACGATAAAACTAGAACACCAGGTGGATCATCAAGTGGATCAGCAGCTGTTGTTGCAGCACATATGGCACCATTATCTGTTGGGACCCAAACTAAAGGCTCAATTATTCGACCCGCTTCGTATTGCGGAGTTGTAGGCTACAAACCTTCATTTGGTTTAATTTCAAGAAACGGCGTTTTAAAGCAGTCATCAAAACTTGATCACGTAGGAGTTTTTGGCAAAAGCGTTGAAGATGTAGCTCTGATTGCGAAATGTTTAATTAAAAAAGATTTATATGACAAAGATACAGTTCACTATTCAGCTGAAAAAATGTTGGAAGAATGCAGAAAAGGACCTCACTTTGATCCAAAATTTATATTCTATAAAACTTCTAATTGGAAAAATATAGATAAAGAATCTCAAAAAGCATTTCAATTCTTAATAAAAAAATTAAAAAAATATATAGAGGTTTTTGATGAGCCGTCTTACTTTAAAGATATTCATAAACATCAGCAAGTTTTACACGAGACAGATATGGCAAATAGTTTTCAAAAGTATTATAAAAATTCAAAGAATAAACTTGGGAAAAAACTCGTAGAAGCTATAGAACGTGGAAATAAATATTCTGCAGCTCAATATACAGAAGCAAAAGATTTTATGGAGCAAAGCTATAGATCGTACAGTGAAGTTTTTGAGGATTATCATGGAGTAATTACGCCCGCATCCACAGGTGTGGCTGACAAAGGATTAAAGTTTACTGGTAGCCCAGAGTTTTGCACAGTCTGGACCTATATGGGCTTGCCATCTATATCGCTACCTTTACTTACTGGAGAAAATAACTTACCATTAGGCGTTCAATTGGTTGGTAACAAACTTGATGATTTAAGATTTCTGGGTGTTGCAAATTGGTTAGAAAAAAAGTGTAGGGATGATGAATAAATTAACAAGTATAGTTGGGTGCTCTCTTGCAATAGCCTTTTTAGTAGGGCTAGCAACTACATTGACTAGATCAATGATGATTAGTTTTACTGACGTTCTTCCAGTTTACATTCTTATGGGCTTGGTAATTTTTATGATGATTTATGAAGCCTTCATCAAAAATAAGTAATAGTAAAATTTTTCCATATTTTTTGTTATTTTTACAACCGATTTTTATGTCTAGTAACTTAATTATTGCTAGAGGTGGCGTTGAGTTTGTTCCCCCTATATCCCTTGCATTCTGGAGATGGGTAGTTACTTTCCTTCTATTAATCCCTTTTTTTTATAAACCAATACTTAAAAATTTTAAAAAAATTAGGCCAGAGTTTACAAAGTTATTTTTTTTAGGGTTAATGGGTTGTGGAATTTGTGGCGCATTCCCTTTTATCGCTGGTCAAACAACTACTATGGCAAACATGGGTATAATATATACATCTTCGCCTGTTTTTATAATTTTACTCTCCACTTTTATTCTTAAGGAGTTAATAAAATCAAAACAAATTCTTGGTCTTGTGATTTGTATAATTGGAGTTTTAGCGATTATATGTAAAGGAAATATTAATTTCTTAATAAGCACAAAGTTTACAGCTGGTGATATATGGATGCTAGGTGCAGCATTAGGTTGGGCTTTGTACTCTGTTTATTTAATTCATTGGAAATTTAAATTTAATTTTTTTATTAGATTCACACTTATATCTTTTTTTGGGGCATTATCCTTACTACCATTTTATATAATGGAAGAAATTTTTATTAGTCAAACCAACTTTGATATATACTTTACATTCTGGGTTTTATTCGGAGCAATTTCCCCTGGTGTAATTGCCTTTACTTTATATGCAAAAGTTCAAAAATATTTAGGTGCATCTCTCACTGGTTTTACCCTTTATCTTTATACTATTTACGCGGCTATTTATGGAATAATTTTTTTTGGTGAACAGCTTCAGAGTTTCCATTATTTAGGTGCTTCATTGGTGCTAATAGGTGTGTATTTTGCAAAAAAAACTTAAATATATGCTTACTACAGCAACTATAATTATTTTATGTTATTTACTTATAGTAATTTTTGTATTTTTTTACCAAAGAAGTCTACTTTATCATCCATCTGAAAATAATTACACTTCAGATAAAATAAATTTTACATACGAAGAAATTTATATTCCCACATCTGAAGGTAAAAAATTAAAAGCTTGGTTTCACAAAAAGGATCTTAAACAAAAAAAAACTTTGATATTTTTTCATGGAAACGCAGGTAATTTAAGCAATAGAATATATAAATTAAATTTAATTAAAAATTTTGATATAAATTTTTTAATTGTAGCATACAGAGGCTTCAGTGGAAATGAGGGTAATCCAACAGAAGCAGGATTATACCAGGATGCTAGAGACGCTTTAAAATGGTTAAACAAGCAAAACGTCGAAGATAAACAAATTATTATTTATGGAGAGTCATTGGGTACTGGAGTTTCGACTGAAGTAGCACAAAATAAAAAATTTGCTGGAATTATTTTAGAGTCACCTTTTACATCAATGGTTGATGCCGGCAAACATTATTATTTTTATCTGCCAGTTTCTTTTTTACTTAAAGATAGATACGAAACTATAAAAAAGTTAAAAAATATTAGAATTCCAATTTTAGTTATGCACGGGGAGAAAGATAAAATAGTTCCATTTAAAATGGGTAAAAAAGTTTTTTTAGAAGCTAATGAGCCTAAATACTCGTATTTTCCGAAAGAAGATGATCACATGATGGAATATAATGAAAATTTATTAGAAGCTTTAAATAAATTTTTAAAATCAATATAGCCAATTCCCCTTCTTTGGATATTTTCTTTTTAAAATTATTCTGTTTATAAAAATTGACATTACAATTATGGCTATTGTACCAAATATTACTGGAAACAATATGTATTCAAAAGATACGTCTGTAAATAAAACTACTATTGGATTTGATGCAGCTGGAGGATGCATAATTTTTAAGTAAACCATCAGTGCTACAGCAACACCAACCGATAAACCAAGTGAATAAAATGAAAATCCAATAGTCTCATTAAAAATAATTCCAACTAAAACTGAAACTAAATGACCCCAAAAAATATTTTTTGGTTGAGCTGTCTCTAAATCGTAAAGTGCAAATACAAGAAAAACAGTCGCTCCAAATGAAAACATTAACCATACTCCAGCTGAAGTTCTTAAAGTTAGAAAAGCGAGAACACCTATAACTATTGCAGCAGATATTCCAGATATTAAAGGTTTTAAATTTTTTTTTATTTTCATTTATTATTAACTAATATTTTTGAAAAATTACCTGAACTGAAAGGATGAAGGTCAGTATCTTTTTCACCCATGCCAATGGCAATAATTGGCAGACTAAATTTTTTACTTATTGCTAATAAAATTCCACCTTTCGCAGATGTATCCATCTTAGTAATAATTAAACCTGTTAAGTTAGAAATTTTTTTAAATTCCTCAACTTGATTAATTGCATTTTGACCTGTTGTTGCATCTAAAACTAAAATAGTTTCATGTGGATATTTAGGATTTATTTTTTTTAAAACTGTAAATATTTTCTTATATTCTTCCATAAGATTTTTTTTATTTTGTAATCTTCCTGCCGTATCAATAAATGCTATATCTAATTTATTTTCTTCTGCAAATTTTGCAGTTTTATATCCAACAGATGCGGGATCTGTTCCTAAATCAGATTTAATAAACTCTGCCCCAATTTTTTTTGACCAAAGCTCAAGTTGTTCAATCGCTGCAGCTCTAAAAGTATCTGCAGCACCAAAAACTATTTTTTTTTCCATTATTTTTAAATAGTCTTCCTAATTTACCAATTGTAGTAGTCTTTCCCACCCCATTTACTCCAGCAACAACTATGATTGTTGGTGAATTCTTATTAATATCATCAAATTTTCTTTCGTGTGGTTCTAATATTTTAGATATTTGATTTCCTAAAAATTCAAATATTTCCTTTTCATCTTTAATTTCTTTTCCAATTTTTTCTTTTTTGAATTTCTCCTTCAGCTCGGAAGCCATTTCTGTTCCGACATCTGACTCAATTAATAATTCTTCAAATTTATCAAGTAAGTTATCGTCTATCTTTTTTTTACTGAATAAGTTACTAAAATTTAAATTTTCAAAAAATTTCATTAAATTTTTAAATCAATTTTTTTTAATATCAGAAACTGGCCCCGTCATAAATATTTCATCCTTATAATCAATTTGAAGATTACCATCTTTAAAATGGATTATTGAATTTTCGCCAACTAGCCCTTTTTTAGATGCTGCAACCGCTGTAGCGCAGGCTGCTGTACCACATGCTTTTGTAAGTCCAGCTCCTCTTTCCCAAACATTAACTTTAATATTTTTTTTATCCAAAACTTGCGCAAAAGTTACATTAATTCTTTCTGGAAAAAATTTATAATTTTCCACCCTACTACCTAGTTCTTTAATATCTATGCTTGTACATTCATCTACAAAATAAATTATATGTGGATTTCCTACGTTTACACAGAAACCTAACCCATAATCTTTTTCTA
Source organism: uncultured Pelagibacteraceae bacterium (assembly GCA_902582475.1). Taxonomy (GTDB): domain Bacteria; phylum Pseudomonadota; class Alphaproteobacteria; order Pelagibacterales; family Pelagibacteraceae; genus Anoxypelagibacter. The sequence continues at coordinate 27,014 of CACHSH010000009.1, forward strand.
AAAAATCAATAATAATTTCTTGTGTATTCATTTTTTGAATTAAAGGAATTTCATTCCAACTAAATTTAGGTTTACCCATATTGATTTTTACATTTTTTTCACCGACTATCTCAGCAAACAAAACTCTTTCATTAGTTTTTATTTTAATTCTTTTTTCTTTTTTTTCTTGGGAAATTAAATATGCAATACATCTTACACCATTTCCACAAGCAGAAACTTCAATTCCATCAGAATTGAAAATTCTTATTGGGTATTCTTTGCCATCATTTTTTTCAATAGTAATTAACTGATCAAACGGGATAGCCTTTTTATTTGACAGGTTAGTGATTTTAATTTTATCTAATTCAAAATTATCTAATCTTCTATCAATAATTATAAAATTATTTCCGAGACCATCCATCCTGTAAGCGTTAATTTGTGCCATAAATTGATTAGTATCTTTATTCATTGACTTTTAAAACCCTTAATTGTAGCTTCTCGTCACTTCCGCAAATAGTAAATAGTAGATTTTGCGGTGCCTTTAGAAATAAAGGGATCGACACTAGTCAGCGAGGGTTCGCCCACTAGTGCGATAGGTGTTGGAAAAAAGAAAAATGTTTGAAAATTTAACGAATAAATTAGAAGGAATCTTTAACAAATTAAAAAGAGCTCCTTCATTAAATGAGGCGCAGGTTGAAACTGGCCTTAAAGAAATTAGACAGGCCTTACTAGCTGCTGATGTAGCTTTACCTGTAGTTAAAAAATTTATCGAAGACATTAAACCAAAAGCAATTGGTCAAGAAATTATTAGATCAACATCACCTGGCCAAATGCTAGTGAAGATAGTTTATGATCAATTAGTAGAGGTATTAGGCGGTAAAACAGAAGAAATAAATTTAAAGACTGTACCTCCAGCTTCTATACTTTTAGTTGGTTTACAAGGATCTGGTAAAACTACCACAGCTGTTAAATTAGCAAAAAATCTTGAGAAGAATCTAAATAAGAAAATTCTTCTTGTTAGCTTAGATATTTATAGGCCAGCCGCACAAGAACAATTAAAAGTTCTTTGTGAAAAAAATAGTTTAAATGTACTTCCTATAATCAAAGATCAAGTACCCCTTGATATTGCCCAAAGAGCTTTAAACGCAGCTAATCTTGCTGGAACAGATGTCATAATTTTTGATACAGCTGGTCGTACCCAAATAGACTTAAGCATGATGTCAGAAATTAAAAATATCAAAGATGCAGTTAAACCTGTTGAAACTATGCTTGTAGCAGACTCTTTAACAGGTCAAATCGCTGTAAATCTTGCCTCAGAATTTGATAAAGCAGTAAATTTAACAAGCATAATTTTAACTAGAGTTGACGGAGATGGTCGTGGTGGTGCTGCTTTAAGTATGAAGCAAACTACTGGAAAACCTATAAAATTTCTTGGTGTTGGTGAAAAGATAGCTGATCTTGAGTCTTTTCATCCTGACAGGTTGGCAAACAGAATTCTTGGAATGGGAGATATCGTCTCTCTTGTAGAAAAAGCTTCTCAAGACCTTGATGAAGAAAAAATAAAATTAACTGAAGAAAAAATTAAAAAAGGAAATTTTACCTTTGATGACTACCTACTTCAATTAAGGCAAATGAAAAAAATGGGTGGTATGGAAGGAGTGCTTTCTCTTTTACCGGGTGTAGGCAAAGTTAAAGAGCAAATGCAAAATGCAAATATTGATGAAAAATTATTATCTGTAAATGAGGCAATAATTTTATCAATGACCAAAAAGGAAAGAGAAAACCCAGATATTATAAGTGGATCAAGAAGAAAAAGAATTTCTTTAGGATCTGGAACTGATGTGCAAATGATAAATAAATTGCTTAAGCAGTTTAAAATGATGTCTAAAATGATGAAAAAAATGTCAAAAGGAGGTAATCCTCAGAATGGAATGCCACCTGAACTCTTTAATCAACTAAAATAAAAAGAAAGGAAAGAATGTTAAAAATAAGACTGTCAATGATTGGTGCTAAAAAAAGGCCAATTTATAAAATTGTAATTGCCGATAGTAGATTTCCAAGAGACGGTAGATTTATCGAAAAGGTGGGATTGTTTAATCCGCTTTTACCTAAAGATAAAAAGGAAAGGATTAAGATAGAGGCTGAAAGAGTCAAACATTGGATAAGCAAAGGAGCTAAGCCAACTTTAAGAGTATCAAGAATTTTAGGCGAGGCTCAAATTATGCCGATGCCTAAAGCTGGTAATAATCCACAAAAAGCTATTCCAAA
>CACHSH010000010.1:0-2500 GCA_902582475.1 uncultured Pelagibacteraceae bacterium
TTTAATAAAAAGGAACTGATTTCCTGAGACCTTTTTTCTTTCATATTTGAGTTGAATATAATAAGAGAATAAAGACTTATAAAAAATAAAAACGCACCAAATATATACAAAGACTTAATTTTTCTTAAGATTAAGTGTTTCCTTTCCAAATTTAGAAAGATTTTTTTTAAATTAAGTATTTTAAGTAAAACAGGTTTCATATAGCTCAGACTTTTCTATATAAAAAAAAAATGGGATATTCAATGCCAGGTGGTGTTAAAAATGCTATTTTTATTGGCTTTTTGGTCAAATATACGCCTTGATTAATTCATATATTTTAATATAACTGCGTTTCGCATTAATCACTAAAAAATCAATAGTTTTAGAGGGTTTTGGAGCTGGTTCATGCGTTGAGTTTTCTTAAACTTTGAGAAAACTGAGCTTTTTTAAATTGTAGATATGAAGAAGAGAAGTGTGGACGGTTAGGTTAATAAAAGAAATTTGTCGTACACACTTTAACGAAAGTAACTTAAAATTTATTTTTTAAGTTATTAAAGCTAGTGTGCGCCGTTATTAAACTTGAGAGTTTGATCATGGCTCAGAACGTACGCTGGCGGCACGCTTAACACATGCAAGTCGAACGCAGTAGCAATACTGAGTGGCAGACGGGTGAGTATAATGTGGGAATCTGCCTTTTGGTTCGGAATAACTCGGGGAAACTTGAGCTAATACCGGATAAGCCCTTACGGGGAAAGATTTATCGCCGAAAGATGAGCCCGCACTTGATTAGCTTGTTGGTGAGGTAATAGCTCACCAAGGCAACAATCAATAGCTGTTCTTAGAGGAAGACCAGCCACATTGGGACTGAGACACGGCCCAGACTCCTACGGGAGGCAGCAGTGGGGAATCTTGCACAATGGGGGAAACCCTGATGCAGCGATGCCGCGTGAGTGAAGAAGGCCTTTGGGTTGTAAAACTCTTTCGTCGGGGAAGAAAATGACTGTACCCGAATAAGAAGGTCCGGCTAACTTCGTGCCAGCAGCCGCGGTAATACGAAGGGACCTAGCGTAGTTCGGAATTACTGGGCTTAAAGAGCTCGTAGGTGGTTAAAAAAGTTGGTGGTGAAATCCCAAGGCTTAACCTTGGAACTGCCATCAAAACTTTTTAGCTAGAGTGTGATAGAGGAAAGTGGAATTTCTAGTGTAGAGGTGAAATTCGTAGATATTAGAAAGAACACCAAAAGCGAAGGCAACTTTCTGGATCACTACTGACACTGAGGAGCGAAAGCATGGGTAGCGAAGAGGATTAGATACCCTCGTAGTCCATGCTGTAAACGATGTGTGCTAGACGTTGGAAATTTTATTTTCAGTGTCGCAGCAAAAGCGTTAAGCACACCGCCTGGGGAGTACGACCGCAAGGTTAAAACTCAAATGAATTGACGGGGACCCGCACAAGCAGTGGAGCATGTGGTTTAATTCGAAGATACGCGCAGAACCTTACCAACTCTTGACATGTCCGTCGCGACTCGTAGAGATATGAGTCTTCGGTTCGGCCGGACGGAACACAGGTGCTGCATGGCTGTCGTCAGCTCGTGTCGTGAGATGTTGGGTTAAGTCCCGCAACGAGCGCAACCCCTACGTTTAGTTACTAACATTTAGTTGAGTACTCTAGACGAACTGCCAGTGATAAGCTGGAGGAAGGTGGGGATGACGTCAAGTCCTCATGGCCCTTACGAGTTGGGCTACACACGTGCTACAATGGTACTTACAATAAGATGCGAAGAGGCGACTCGAAGCAAATCTTATAAAATGTATCTCAGTTCGGATTGCACTCTGCAACTCGAGTGCATGAAGCTGGAATTGCTAGTAATCGCGGATCAGCGCGCCGCGGTGAATACGTTCCCGGGTCTTGTACACACCGCCCGTCACACCATGGAAGTTGGTTACACCTTAAGGCAAAGCGTAAAACCTTTGACTACGGTACGATCAGCGACTGGGGTGAAGTCGTAACAAGGTAGCCGTAGGGGAACCTGCGGCTGGATCACCTCCTTTCTAAGGATGACCAAAAGTTTCTTTTGGTCAAAAAATATAGTTAATGTGACCGTCCTCATTTCTCTTCTTTCAAAGTGTCTCTATGAAATGACTTTAGGGGCCGGTAGCTCAGGTGGTTAGAGCGCACCCCTGATAAGGGTGAGGTCGGACGTTCGAGTCGTCCTCGGCCCACCATTGTTTCAGGGGGGATTAGCTCAGCTGGGAGAGCGCCTGATTTGCATTCAGGAGGTCAGCGGTTCGATCCCGCTATCCTCCACCAAAATTGACACTTTTAGCATTTTTAAATCGTAAATAATTATCAATATCTATATCCGATTGTTCGAATAGATGAACAATCAATGAATAATGAATGTTCGAATAGATGAACATTCCAACAAAAATTTAATTTTTACAGAAAATTTTTTTCTGTGCATTAAATCAAGCGTATAAGGGCGTATGGCGGATGCCTAGGCACTGAAAGGCGATGAAGG
>CACHSH010000010.1:7500-28847 GCA_902582475.1 uncultured Pelagibacteraceae bacterium
TTATAGCAATAAAACAGCCGAGGGAGTTAATGTTGCAGAAGATCATTGGAGAAGATATGGAATTAATGGTTACGGTCATGAAAATGGATACGTGGGAAAACCAATATTTGACGGAATAGATTTTAACTCTTTTAATTTATTTACAAATAATATTACGGAAATTTTTATAAATATTTATAAATATTTAATTAATATTTTTAATCATATTTTCGAAAGTTTAACGGTAAAATTAGATGCTTTTCACTATAATACACATGAGTACAATATCTACGTATCTATTTTTGGCTTAATTCTTTTATTTATGGGGATCTTATATTCAGAAAGTAAAAACAACTTTATTAAAAAAAACAAATTTAAAATTATCTTTCCAATTTTTTTAGTTTTTCTTTTATCTATCGGTCCTTTTCATAAATTGATTTTAAAGTTCTTAAACATTTTTTTAGAATTCAATCCAATAGATGGGGTTCCAAGTAGATTTATGATTTTTGTTTTATATTTTTTTATCATCGTTGCCTCCTTAGGTTTTGATAAAATTTTTGAGAAATTTAAAATAAAATCTAATTTTATAAAGTATTTTAGTTTGCTTGTGTTATTAATGATTCTATGGCTCCATTCATATGATTGGTGGTTATTTAATTCAAGAAGTGTGTCAGTAGGATTGTGGGAAAACGTCCCATTCGATATAAAAATATTTTCTAATCCGGCCGATAAAAGTTACATTAATTTAGTAAATTTTTCATATATATTTTCTTTACTAAGTATAATTATATTATTTTTTACATACAAAAAATTAAAAAAATAAAGTTAAATTATTTTTTAGCTTAGATTATTGAGTCGTAGCAATTTGACTACTAACCTTAAGTATTTTATCTGTTTTCTCTTCCGAACGGCTGTGTTTTTTTAATACAAGCATACCTAAATGTCCTGCAGACGATAAATCGTACATTTTATCGAGTGTTTCAATTAGATTTCCGTTATAACATTTTGTGAATTCAGAAACGATAATATTGTTTGGTATAATTGTTACCTTATCTACCGCATCAGTATTTTTAAATGTTTTTTGTACTTGATTAAAATCAATTAAATTATTTTCAATTTCTGATAATTTTTTGTCAATTTCTTCGACATTACCCAATGAAGTTTCTATAAGAACATTTTTAATTAATTTTGAAAATTCCCTTCTGTATTTTCCTTCTTTTCCGTATAGAAGCGTTAAAATATAATAAATATTTATCCTTTTACTAGCTCCTTCACCGTAATTAAGTGAATTTTTAATTTTGTCGTATTCCTCCTCAGTTTTTAATTCATTTTTTATTTCTGAATTGATTTCTTTAAACAGCTCAGCCATTAATCCAGAACTTGTTTCCATAGCAGTAATTAATTTATCAATGAACCATATAAAACTGTTTTCACGAACCTTACTTTGGTACAATTCTACTATAGGCTGGTATATTTTGTAAGTTGCAAACAAACAAATTAAAAAATGAAGCTTTCTTACGTATATAAAGTCTAAAAGAGAAAATGTTTTAGTACTTGTAATTATTTCCTGAAATTCACATCCTCTTACTTCACCAAAATTTTTGTCTGAACCGTATAACTTCCTCCAAGCACTCTTAATACCAAATTTATCTCTTGATTCATTTGTTGCCATCTCAGATCCAGGTAAAAGTTCAGTTGGATAAAATCTTATCTCAGTATGAAGTATATCCAACTTTTTAAAAAGTTCATTTATACCTGTAATGAAGGTTTGTTTAGTTTCTCCAGGCAAAGGATATATAAATTCAATCATTGAGTCTATATTGCTAACAGAAAGTTGTTTCTGTACTTTATAAAAAGTTTCATCATTGATATTCTTTCTTTTAATATTTTTTAAAACATCTTCATTCATAGTTTGACGTGCAAGACTTACCTTTATCATCTTTCCTAGAACTGATGCTATTTTTACAATATTGTCATTTGAATTTTTTGCAAAGTACAAGTAAATACTTTTTGGCCAACCATATTTTAAATTTAACTTATTTAAATAGTTAGCTAACAAAATATCTCTTTTTAAAATTCCAAAATTTCCGTCAGCTATAATTAATCTCGTAAAATTTTTTGAGCGTTTTGCAATATAATCAAGTTCTTTATATACCCTTTCTTCAGAGAAAGCCGAAAGTCTACTTAGAGAAGGATCTCCCCAGCAGCAAAATGTGCAACCGTAAGGACAACCTCTTACTGTTTCAATCATGGGAACCATACCATCAACTTTAAAAAACCTATCAAGTCTTCCGGTGAGATAAGGAGATTTTATAGTATCTAAATCTTTTTTTCTTGTATCTTTATATCTATGATCAAGCACTTCTTGAAGCGGGACTGTACCTTGTAGAACTTCTCCATTTTTATTTCTATAAAAAATATCTGGCGAAAGTTTACTTAGCATTTTCTCGACCGAATAAGATTGGCTTCTGGCTTGTTTAACCAATTCAATAAATTTCCATTCACCTTCTCCAGAAACATAAAAATCTAAATATTTGTTTGTATCAAAATATTTTTTTAACCATAATTTATCGTTTTTGGCAAAGAATGGGCCACCCAATACAGTAATAATTTGATTAGAAACTTTTTTAGAATATTTTATAATTTGTGAGTTGATGTTGCTATTCCAAGAATAATTTGCCAGAGCAACTATTTTAGGTTTTTTTTTTTTAATAGCAGATGTTAATTCATGAGGATCAGTAAAGATAATTGTATCTATACTATTTTCAAAATAAAAATCTATCATTGATGATATATAGCCAACACCAAGAGGAAACGGAGTACCTTCTTTTTTATAAGATAAATCTCCTATATAAATTATATCTTTTTCCATAACTCACAATCTAACAGATATTTCTTTTAAGGCTAGCAGGTAAATAAAATTATTTTATCACAGTTTTGAATTGTTCTTGAATATTTTCTACAGTTTCTCCTTTAAAAAAAAGCCTAATAAATATTTCTGAGGATAAAAAACACCATATTAATTGTTCGTTATCTTTTATATTTAATAGATTGTAAACAATTTTATCTTCCTTAATCTCAAAGAACTCTGCTAAATATTTTAAGGGCCATTTACCTATCAATTTTTTTTCTAGATCTTTACCATCATAGGGAGTACCTATTTGAACTCTTTTTAAAATAGAGTCACTTATTCCGTATCTTTTTGCGACATATTTATTAATCTCTTTTCCCGAAAATAATGATTTTCTTTTCCAAGATGGTCTAAATCTTATTTTTTTCTTAATAGATAAATTCAATGCCAATTTTACAACTCTTTTATCAAGAAAAGGAAGCCTTAATTCTACTGACTCCATCATTCCGTACGAGTCCGCCCTAATCATAAATCTCTCAAATCTGTATTGTAATTCGTCTAGCAAATAGGAATTACATTCAGCTTGGGTTTGGTTTTTCACAAAGTCGTAAGCATTTATTGATTCATTCCATTCTTTAAGTCTATGACCTTTCCAAAATAGAAAATTTAGAGGGCCTTCTGAAATATTTGGATTAAAAGGATTTAAAATATAGTCCCACTTTGGAAACTGCAAAAATTCAAAAAAAGGTATAGCTTTAATTAAAAATTTTCTTATTTTTGGTGTAAGAATATTATTTTGAATAAAAGTTCTAAGCAAAAATGATTGCTGACTGTAATAACCACCGAATAATTCATCACTAGCGTCACCTGTTAAAAGAGCTTTAAAGCCATGAGACCTTGCGCTTCTACAAATTTTTCCAAGAGCGGATCCCTCACATTTATTAATAGTTTCATAATGATATATTAGTCTAGGTAGGTCCAACAAAAGGTCTTTGCCATTAGATTTTATTTCTATTAACTTCATATTAAATTTTTCTGCAAAATCTTTAGCTAAATTGTTATCTTTAAGTTTATCTGATGAGTATTTAAAAAGGTGAACAGGTTTTTTACTACATTTTTTTGCAATCGCTGCAATTAGGCTTGAATCGAGCCCGGCGCTAAACATTACTCCAACAGGCGCATCTGCTTCGAAGTGTTCAGCTACAGAATCAGATAAAGTTTTATCAAATTTATTACATATTTCCTCAAAAGATAAATTTTCATTTTTATAATATTCATCTTTATCAATAAAATTTTTTAACAAACTAAATCTCTGCTTTGAAATAGAAAAATTTTTCAAGTCTATGTTCAGAGTTTCACCTAAATTTATTTTTTTAATGTTATTAAATAAAGTTTTATCCAAAGGAGCAATAGAGTTTGTTAAAAAAACGCTTTGAGCAGAATTATAATCTATCTTTCTTTCATTTGTATAGTTTATTATAGATTTTATTTCTGAGGAAAAAATTAACTGATTATCTTTAATATTGTAAAATAATGGTTTCATACCGTGTGTATCTCTTGCTAAAATAAATTTATTTTTTTCTTCATCAAGCAAACCAAACGCAAACATACCTCTTATTTTTTTTAATAAATCTGGCATGCCCCAAAATTTGTATCCCTCTAAAATTACTTCTGTATCAGTATTGTTCTTGAATTTTGCGCCCTCACTAATAAGTTCTTTTTTTAATTCTTTGAAATTATATATTTCACCATTAAAAACGATCCTCAATTTATTGGAATGATCCGCCATAGGTTGGTGACCGTGTTCACTCAAATCATTTAAAGCCAATCTAGAAGATGATAATGCAATATGTTCATTTCCAGATTTCCATGTCCCAAAATAATCTGGTCCTCTATGATTCATTAATTTGGCAGATTTTTCAAAAAGAGGTAAATCAACTTTTTTATTACCAACTATCCCAAAGACTGAGCACATTTTTATTAGGTTAGTGATAACAGTGAATTAAATGTATTTCTAGTACTTGTTTAACCAAAGAATTGATATTATGTTTAATTATTAGAGTTTTTTTTTCATGAAATCAAAACCAACTTTATCATCTATAGAGGGAACCTGGAGGTTTAACGATAACGTTGCTGAAAATTTTGACAAACATGTAAATCAATCAATACCACATTATAAAGATATCCAACAATATGTTACCGCCCTGTCTGAATGGTTTATCAAAGACAATACCTTAATATACGATCTGGGTTGTTCCACAGGAGAAACCATTAAGAATATTTGTAAATTGGATGTTTCTACAAATTTTAAGATTATTGGATACGATAATAGCAATAAAATGATTTCTTTAGCTAAAAAAAAATTAAACTTAAAAAAATCTTCTATCAAAAACGGAAGAATTAAAATCCAGCTAAAAAGCCTAGATGTTCTTAAAATACAGAAATTTAAAAAATCAAATTTATTTATATCAATACTTTTATTTCCATTTTTAAATCTATTTGAAAGAAAAAAATTAATAAAAAATATATACAAAAGCTTGTCACCAGGAGGAGGATTTATTTTTGTTGAAAAAATAAGATCAAAAAACTCCCATTTTGAGGATATTTTAAATCAAATGTATTTTGATTTTAAATTAAGAAAACAATTAACAGAAAAACAAATTCTTACTAAATCCAAAAGTTTAAGATCAAGTATGCACTTATTCGATCAAAACACCACACAGGCCTTACTTAAACAATGTAAATTCAAAAATTTTGAAGTGTTTTATAAATGTTTTAATTTTATAGGTTATATTGCAATCAAATAACATTAATGAATTTTTATGAGCCAAATTAATTTTGCGAAAGAAATTATAGAAGAATTAAATGAACAGATTAATTTTTTTAAAAATTATAAGATAAAAGATTTGACTATAGGAAAAACATGGGAGACAAGAGCACAAAAAATTTCATCTTCAATAAATAGCAATCCAGAAATTTTAATAGAATTTAAGAAATCTAATATTTTTAATTCAGACGTACCCGCAGGCAATATGAATTTAATCAAAAAATTTATATACAACTTTTTTCTATATCTACCCCACCAAATTAGATACCATCCTTATATAAATATGCTAGAAGACGGTTATGATCTATTAAAAAAAAAAAATCTACTTAATTTAGCTATAGAAAATCCAATAACTGAAACTGGCCTACCATTAATTTTTAAAAAAAAAGGTTTAAAATATACCTTTCGATGGCTCAGACATATATTGCTTTTAGATTCATTTAATAAACACCTTCAAAATAAAAAAGATTTAAATTTTATTGCCGATATAGGAACGGGTTTTGGAACATTTCCTTATATTATTAAACGCAACTATCCAAAAAAAAAATTTATTTTAATTGATTTACCCGAACAGTTATGTGCAGCAAATTATTATTTAAAAAGTGAATTTCCTAATCTTAGATTTGCAACGTTTAAGGATTTAAAAAATGTCGAAATAATTGATAGAAATTTTGTCGAAAATTTTGATTTTGTTCTAGTTCCTTGTTTTTTTATTGATAAATTATCCAAGAATGTGACTGATCTTATTACAAATTTTGCATCTTTTAACGAAATGCCCCAGTTTTGGTTTAAAAAATACATGAATTCAGAAATATTTAATGGAGCCAAATACTTATTTACCATGAATAGAATTATTAGACCACAGATGGATCAAACAAAAGATTTAGATATTTCTATAATGGATTTACCCCTAGAAAAATATGAGAAGATTCATTTTGACATTTTCGAGCTTTACAAATGGAGATATGAGAGTGTTAAAGTTTTTAATATACCCTTATATGGAAAAAAAGTTTGGTTCGATGCTCACTACGAGTATATTGGGTCACGAAAAACCTGAGATTTTTAAGATCTTTTAAAAAAAATATTTTTTATTTTTCTTAAATTTTCATTTATTTTTTTTTCATTTTTTTCATTTATAAATAACCACTCTTTGGATCTTAATTTGTTATTATCAGCTACATGTTCGCTTGCTAATCTGTAATTTGAGATCAATCTATCTAGAAAAACCGAATTATCTTCCTGCATGCTCATTTATAAAACACTCTCTCAATTTTTTTAATTAATTTTTTTTGGTAATTGATACTACCTAAATTAGAAAATATTTGAAATTTTTTTTGCTTAGATAATTGGTTAGCAAAATAAAAATTATATAAAGCCTCCTCAAAATGTGACAAAGATCTTTTAATATCTGCTTGGTGGATATACATTTTTGCTAATAATTCAAAATATGTCATTGTTTTTGCAGATTTGTCTAAGAAGAAATCCCAGCCATAAACATTTATTCTTTGTGAAAAAAAAGACAAAGCACATAGACTTGGCAAGAAAGATCCAGTTTGAGCCCAGGATGGAAAATTTTTTCCATCTTGTACCTTAAAAAAATTTTCAACAATTGATATTCTCTTACATTTATACTTTTTAATTAATTTTAAAAAATATTTACTGCGCCATCTCTTGCCTATTGCTTTGAATTTATTATATTTTTCCTGTTTATAAGTATTAAGTACTATTGTTTTATGTCCTTTTTTACTAAATAACTTTATTAATTTTGGCTCGGCGGTTACATAAAATAAATTTTTTTTTTTAAATTCTTTTGCTTTACTTAAATTAGATGTTCTGCAATTAAGATTCCCAAAAATTTTTGGATCTGTTTTATAAAAAATAGTACCATCAGATGTAATTTTTAAAGTTTCAAAAAATGATACAAGAAAAGTTGGTTCTTTAAATTTTTTTATTTTATTTAAATTAAAGTTTGGACTAATTCCTACAACATTTATTTTTTTAAATTTTTTTATATTATTAGATTTTGATTTTAATAAGTTATAAGGAATTTTAGGTTTATTATGAATATTATATTTATACTTAGGTTTTGGTAAAAATTTTCTAGTAGAAAATTTATAAATATTTTTATTCTCGAAATGTAAACATATATACATAAAAAAAACATCCAAAACTCTTATTAAACTATTTATGTTTCTTTTGAAGAAAGACGGTGTTATTTTTTTAATAAAATTGAGAAGCACTTTGAATTTTAATTTTTAAAATCTTTTATAAATTTAATTTTAATATATTTAAGTAATGTATTGATACTCTTATAACTAGTTGCGCTCGAAAAAAAAATTATTCCATTATTAGGATAATAAATTCCTTTACTTAGTAAATATTTTTTTAACTTAAAAATTTTATTAATTTTTCTTTTTTCTAAAAAATCTCTTTGCAATCTGCTTGATATTTTTTTATTAGAAAAAACAATCCTCAAAATACTTTGAAACCTGTATACTTTTGCATCTACATTGTTTAATAAAAAGAAATTATTTAAATTATTCTGAAAATAATGACATTTTCTTACTAAATTGTGTAAAATTTTTTTGTTTGAGCTTAGATAATTTAAAGTTTTATGGCCAACAAATGCGCTCATAGAATTTCCAGAGAAAGTTCCGCCAAAAAAAACTCGTTTTTTTTTAAAGCTGATTTTTTTTAAAATTTTATTAGTTATACCAATTAATCCTATGGGAAGACCTCCACCTAAAACTTTTCCTAAAATTGTAATATCTGGTGTTATTTTAAATTTTTTTTGTACACTACCCTCCAAAGTTCTAAATCCTGTTATAACTTCATCAAATATCAGATTAATATTATTTTTTTTACAATAATTTTTTAAAAAGACAAGATATTCGCTAACATTTTCCATGGGCAGTCCCGCTAGGATAGGCTCAATAATTAAACAATTTATTTTTTTTTTATACTTGTCCAAAATAACTTTTGATTTAGCAACATCATTATAGGGTATAAATATTATTTTTTTTTGATCATTTTTTTCTAAACCGGCAGATATTGGATGTGGATTTAAATTTTTGTCTGGATAAAATAAAGTTTTTCCTACCGATCCGTGCCAACTACCCGCAACGGAGACGATTAAATTTTTATTGTTTGTAGCAAATGATATTCTAATAGCTTTGGTTATCGCTTCTGTTCCAGAGTTACAATAAATAATTTTCTTAAAATTTGGAAAAAATAGTTTTATAGATTTAGAAAATTTTACAGCATATAAATTGGGGTGAGAAAAAATGGAAACTTTTTTATTTAAATACTCCCTTAAACTTTTAACTAAAATGTTATTATTATGACCAAATAATAAGCTGCCTGAACAGTGAGATAAATCAGTTATTTTTTTCTTTTTATAATATACTTTATCGCCTTTTCCACTTTCAAACAAAATTGAATTTTTGTCATAACCTTCGTTAAGAATAAAATTTTTCATAAATATTTATAATTAATTAACTTCAAAAACTGCAAATGTTTTTGATCTTTTTTTTTCTTCTTCCATATCAATTTTTAAGGTAAATTCCCTATCAGTAGAAAAATAGTCAAAAAATAAGTCTTTTTTGGAATTTTTTTCAAAAGAAGTTTTAATTTTTTTAACCTTTTTAAATCTTTTTTTTAATAAAATAAAAGCTTCTTCCCATATTTCTTTCGAAACATTATTTTTTGGTTTTATCATTTTCTTTAAATTTAATTTTAATCTCATCATATTTATGTAGCCTTCATTAGTGTGCCTCTTGTTGTAATAGGCATCATCAAATGCAACTATAAATTTTTTTGCTGAAGTTTTTAAAAAAGCATTAAGTTCTTTTTTAACGTGGTCTGTTGTGTGAAGAGAATCAAAAAAACCAAAATCAGCTTTCTTCTTCATCTCATTTAAAACTGGTATTCCTATATCTTTATCTATGCTATTGTAACCAATAAAGGTCCAAATTTTATTTATATCTTTACCAAAGTGCAGCCCTATACTTTCTGAAAATAAGGCTCTTAAAAAAGAACCCCTACTTTGATTAATATCCCATGAGAAAACTTTGCCACCATAAATACAACAATGTACTATCATTGCTATTGTACTTGCTCCACAGCCAGTTTCTATCAAATTTAATTTTTTTCTTTTTTTTGATCTCAATTTTTTTAAGATTTCAAATATGGCAATACATTCGCTATCAGGAATGCAATTAACCCATCTTGGCATTAATCTTTTTACAAATAACAAAAAATCTTTTGGATTTTGTTTTACATTTCCCTCAAATATATAATTGTACATAATTTTTTTTATTTTCTAGATGAATAAAAATCGTTCCAGACTTTCGCATGCTTTTCACCATAAACATTTCCTGCGGCATTACACTTGTCACAAGGAGAAATTGTTCTTTCCCCTTTCAAGTGCAATTTTCTATATTTGTTTAAAATTGTACCATTCCAAATTTCAAAAAAAGTTTTTTGCATGACATTACCCATAGATATTCTTCTTTGCCAATCTTGAGGACATAAAAAAAAATCGCCATTCCAATCTATTAACACTTGATAACTAGTGTAGTAGCATTTTTGCTTTAAGTTTATTTCTTTTTGATTTCCTATATTAATTGTTCCAACCCTATTAGTTAATTTTACGCCAAAATCTTTTTTATCGCTGTACCATCTGTCTCTTAATATAACGAAGTTTTCTGGAATATTAGTTTTTTTAATCATTTTGTTAAACTTTATTACTTGTTCTTCTCCATCGTATAAACTTATTAATAACCTTGATGCTTTTGAGTTATAAATTTCCAATAATCTATCTTCATTTAAGGTATCTCCATTTGTTATAATTTCAACTGGACCAACATCAGATAAACGATTAATTATTTTAAGATGATCTTTATGTAACAAAGGCTCTCCATAACCGCACAAACAAAAAGCGCCTTTAAAATTTATGGCTTTCAGATCTTTACATAATTTTTCAATAAGCGAACTCTCCATTTTTTGATATGTATTCGGAGCGATACTTTCATCGACTTTTGGGCAAAAAGAGCAAGATCTATTGCATGCATCAATTAAACTTAGCTCAATCCAACTTGGTAAAGGAATTTCATTATAAAATTGAGGATCACGATCTAAAATAGGTTTTTTTCTGATTATATTTTTTAATATTGTAGTTTTAGGATCCATAGGTTTAGATTTTATTACATCATCTATCCAAAAAAATTTTATTTTTTTAATTGATATATTGACTGTTCATAATTTGAACGATAGAGTATGTTCATTATATGAACAAGTCAAGAAAAAAAGCAGATCATGAGTTAGAGCTTGATGTAATGCGAAAAATTACAAACACACCAGGTATTACCCAAAGAGAACTTGCAGATGAATTAGGTCATAGTTTAGGAAAGCTTAATTATTGCTTGAGGGAACTAAAATTAAAAGGATTTTTAAAAATAAAGAATTTTAGAAAAAACCCAAACAAGCTAAACTATCTTTACATACTTACCCCCAAAGGTATATCTGCCAAAACTAAGTTAACCATAAATTTCATGCATCGAAAAATGCAAGAGTATGATGAGCTTAAAAAGGATTTAAATCAATCTAAATAATGTGGACTATTTTTAAAATTGATAAAAAAAAAATTAAGTTTCTTAAAGAAGATTTTAAAAAGTTACTAGGAGAAGACGTTACTTTCTACACGCCAAAAATTTTGGTTGAAAAATATAAAAATGATAAATTGTTTTCAAAAGAATATAGTTTATTGGGTGATTATATTTTTTGTTTTCATGCTAAATTTAATAGTATCTCAACTTTAAATATTTTAAAATTTTCCAGAGGTCTTAAATATTTTTTAAATGGTTCAATAAGTTCACAAAATGAGATTAAAAATTTTATAAGTAGATGTAAAAACTTTGAAGATCAAAATGGTAACCTTATGCCAGAATTTTTTAATATAAAATTTGATACAAAATATATATTTAAATCTGGGCCGATGACAGAAAGATTATTTAGTATAATAGAAATACAAAAACATAAGCTAAAAATTATATTGGGTGGTTTGAAAACAACAATAAATAAAAAAGATTATTTATTTTATCCAGTATAAAAAACAAAGTACATGAAAAAATTAATTAGATGTAAAAGTCAATTTTTACAAAGTGCGGAGCAATGGAAAAATATTAAAATTTATAAAAAAAAATGAAATCTATTACTAATCTAAACCAACTGAAAAAGAAGCTAGACCTATTAAAAAAAAAAGGAAAAAAAATAGTTCATTGCCATGGTGTCTTCGACGTCCTTCATGTTGGCCACATTAATCATTTTTTATCAGCAAAAAAAAAAGGAGATATTTTAGTAGTGACGGTTACTCCAGATGAATTTATTAACAAAGGTCCAAATAGACCAATACATAATTTAAATAATAGAATAAAGTGCATTGCATCTTTAGGTGTAGTTAATTTTGTAGCTGCTAATAACTCTGCTAGTGCCGTATCAGCAATTAATGTGATAAAGCCCAATATATATTGCAAGGGTAAAGACTATAAAAATAATAAGTTAGATTTAAGCAAAAATATTATTAAAGAAAAAAATGCAGTCAAAATGGTAGGGGGAAAAATAATCTATACAAATGATGATCTATTAAGTTCGAGTAAAATTATTAATAACCTAGGACTCAACTTAAATGAAAGTCAAAAAAAATTTTTAGATCAAGTTAAAATTGAAAAAAAAAATAAAAATTCAGATCCAAAAAATAAAATTTTTGATAAATTTAAAAATTTAAAAGTATTAGTTATAGGCGAAACGATAGTCGATGATTATAACTTTTGTGAAGCATTAGGAAAATCTGGTAAAGAGCCTGTTTTAGTTTTAAGAAGCTTAAAAGAATCAAAATATGTTGGTGGGGCAGCGTCAATAGCAAGAAATTTATCAAATTTTTGTAAAAAGATTAAATTATTAAGTTATACCGGTGAAAAAAAAGAGTACAAAAATTTTATTACAAAATCTTTTAATAAAAATATTGAACATCATTTAATACCTAAAAAAGATTCACCTACTATATTAAAAAAAAGATACGTTGATAACATAAACAAAACTAAAGTTATTGGTGTCCACAATATTAACGATGCTCCATTTAATAAAATTCAAGAAAAAAAATTCAGAGATATAGTCAGAAGAAATCTTAAGAATTTCGATTTAGTTGTTGTATCAGACTACGGCCATGGCTTAATTTCTGATCAGACAGCCAAATTAATTTTAAAGAATTCAAAGTTTTTGGCTGTAAATGCACAGATAAATTCTGCGAATATAGGTTTTCATACAATATCAAAATATAAAGGTGCAAATTTAGTTATAATTAATGAAAATGAAATGAGGCACGAATTAAGAGACAAAACTGAAAATATAAATAAACTTATAAAAATATTAGCAAATAAAATAAAATCAAAATATCTGATTGTAACTTCAGGTAAAAATGGTTCAAAAATTTATATTAAATCAAATAAAAAAATAATTCATTGCCCAGCATTTGCAGTTGATATTAATGATAAAATTGGAGCTGGAGACACCATGTTAGGTTTTTTGTCTATATCTTTATATAAAAAAATTGACATTAATTATTCAATGTTTTTATCAGCATTAGCAGCAGCAGAAAATGTTAAGCATATGGCTAATAGTTTAGTAATTAAAAAAAATACTTTAATTAAGTATTTAGATTCATATTTAAAATAATATGAAAAAATTTTCACACAAAAATATTTCTAAAATCGGAAAATATAAAATTAAAATTCCAAAGAGATTTGATAAAAAGTTAGCAAATAGATTATTTAGATTTATGTTAAGATTAAGAATTTGTGAGCTATATTTGGAGAAAGAATATCATCCTGCGGATCAAATGAAATGCCCTGTCCACTTCTGCGTAGGTGAAGAAGCAATTCCAGCAGTACTAAACGAACTATTGATCGAAGAAGATTTTTTATTTTCTCACCATAGATCGCACGGATATTATTTAGCGAAAAATGCTCCAATGAAAAAACTTTTTGCAGAACTCTATGGCAAATCTTCGGGTGCTAACAGTGGTATTGCAGGATCAATGGATTTGTCTTATACCAAAAAAAATTTTTTCGCTGGCGCAATATTGTCTGGAGCGGCATCTATAGCTATAGGGGCAGCTTTAAGTTTAAGTTTAAAACCTAAATCAAAAGCTATAGCTGTTACTGGATTTGGAGACGGCGCGACGGAAGAAGGTTTGTTTTGGGAGACAATTAACTATGCAGGTCTGAAAAAATTACCAATTTTATTTATCTGCGAAAACAACAACTACTCAACTTATGCACCGCAATCAAAAAGACAAGCAGGAATGAGTATAGCAGAAAGAGTCAGATCATTTGGAGTAGATAGCAAGCAGGTTTTTGGTAATGACGTATTTATTGTTTATCAAGAATTAAAAAAAGCTATTACAAAAGCAAGGAAAAGCAGGACGCCTTTTTTACTTGAAGCTTTTACTTATAGACAAAGCAGTCATGTAGGTCCTCCAAATGATGAAAAAGTTAAATATAAATCCAAAAAAGAAATTAAATTTTGGAAAAAAAACTGCCCCGTAGCCTTGTCAGAAAGAGTATTATTAATGAAAAATTTCTTAAAAAAAACCGATATCAATGTAATTAAATCAGAAATAAAAAAAGAGATTAAAAGCTGTTTTGATTATGCTAAAAATAGTGAATATCCTTCATTAAATTCTTGGGATGATTTAAATTTAAGCCATAATTCTCCTCTGGCAGATAAATTACTATTGGATCTTGACAAGACAGATTTTGATATTGAACAACAAACAGAAGTTTCTAAAGGTTTTTGAAATGGAGAAATCAAAAAGAATTTCATATTCCCAAGCAATAAATGATGCAACGTCGCAAGCAATGAAAATGTCCAAAGATGTAATAATAATGGGACAATTAATTGATTACAGTTCTGGTGTATTTGGTACTACGTCAGGACTAATTAATAAATTTGGAGAAAAAAGAGTAAAAGATTTTCCTGCAGCAGAGAGTTTAATGACACAAGCAGGAGTAGGCGCCGCTTTAGCAGGGCAACGGGTATTATTAGTTCATATAAGAATCGATTTTATGATTTACTCTTTGGACTCCATCGTTAATTGGTTATCTATGTGGAGATTTAAATCAAATAGAGAATCAAATGTTCCGGTGGTTATAAGAGCAATTGTTGGAAGGGGATGGGGTCAAGGCCCCCAACACTCTAAAAGTTTACATGCATGGTTTGCACACTTGCCTGGAATTAAAGTTGCGATTCCAGCCACGGCTTTTGACGCTAAAGGTTTATTATTAGAATCTATTTTTAGTGAGGGTCCATCAATAATTATTGAACATAGATCTTTATTTAATTTAAAAGATATTGTGCCAAATAGACCCTATAGAGTGAGATACGGCAAAGCTATTGTTCGGAGAAAAGGTAATGACGTAACTTTAGTTGCGATAGGGTGTAATGTTATAGATGCATTGAAAGCTGCTAAAATTCTCAAGAAGGATGGAATAGATATTGAAGTTGTAGATCCAAGGACCTTAACTCCTTTAGATAGAGAAACTATAAATAAATCAGTAAAAAAAACTAAAAGATTAGTGGTTGTTGATCCAGGATGGGAGTCCTTTGGGGCAGCTTCAGAAATAATAACTTCAGTTACTACCAGACAAAATTTACATTTAATATCTAATCCTTTAAGGATTACTTTACCAGATAGTCACACACCTATGAGCTTGGCTTTAGAAGAAAAATATTATATTAATGCTCAGAAAATTGTTAATAAAATTAAAAAATTATTAAAAAAATGACAATTAGAGATATAAATTACTTACCTAAACAATATCAGAAAGCTCAAAAGCTAAAAATTAATCACAGTTATTTAACTGAGCAATTTTCTGATTATTCAAAAATATTTAAAGAGATAGAAAAAATAGTTAGGAAAGGAGATTACACACTTGGAGGCGAAGTTAATAAATTTGAAAAAAATTTACAACACAGAATGGGAGCTAAACACGCGATAGGAGTAGGAAACGGAACTGATGCACTGTATTTAACATTAAAAGCTTTAAATATTGGCAAAGGAGATGAGGTAATAACTACACCATTTACTTTTATTGCTACAGTAGCATCAATTGCCACAGCAGGAGCAACACCTGTTTTTGTTGATGTCAAAGAGGATTACAATATTGATGAGGATAAAATTGAGTCCGCAATCACAAAAAAAACTAAGGCAATTATGCCAGTTCATTGGGCAGGTCTTCCGTGTGAGCTTAAAAAAATTAGAAAAATTGCTAACAAAAACAACCTTAAGATAATTCAAGATTCTTGTCACGCAATTGACTCAAAATACTACGGTAGAAACATTGTTGAATATGGTGATGTTTGCACATTTAGCATGCATCCTTTAAAAAATCTTAATATTTGGGGAGATGGCGGTTTTATATTAACTCAAAAATCATACTTAGCAAAAAAATTATATTTAATAAGAAACCACGGTCTAAGAAATAGAAACAACTGTGAAGTATTTGCCTACAATTCAAGACTTGATACTATCCAAGCGGCTGTCGCCAATTATAAAATAAAAAATAAACTAACCAACATCACAAAAAAAAGAATTAAAAATGCTTTACGATTAGATCATCTTCTTTCTAATAATAAAAATATTAAAATTCTTAAAAGGAATAAATCTATAAAGACAGTATTTCATTTATACCAAATTAATGTGAAAAAAAGAAACAAGTTGCTAAAATATTTAATTTCAAAAAATATAGATGCGAAAGTTCATTATCCTAAACCTATACATTTACAAAAAGCCGCAAGGCATCTCAGATACCAAATAGGGGATTTTCCAGTAGCAGAAAGATTAGCCAAAACTACTTTGTCATTACCCGTTCATGAATTTATAAAAGAAAAAGATTTACTTTTGATGTCTACTTACATCAAAAAATTTTATTTAAAAAAATAAAAATCAAAAAATGAGAATATTAATAACTGGTGGGTGTGGTTATACTGGAACCTTATTAACTCAGGAATTGATAAAGAAAGACCACGAGGTAATCATTGTAGATACACAATGGTTTGGAAATTATTTTAGTAAAAATAAAAATAAAAATTTAAAAATTTTAAAGTTAGATATAAGAGATGATAAAAAAATTCCTCTTAAAAATATTGATATCGTCGTACATTTGGCCAATATTGCTAATGATCCTGGGGCAGATTTAAACCCAAAACTTTCATGGGAAGTAAATGTGTTGGCAACAAATAATTTAATAAAAAATTCAATAAAAAATAAAGTAAAACAATTTATTTACGCAAGCTCAGGAAGTGTTTATGGAATTAAACGCGAAAAAGAAGTTACTGAGGATTTAGATTTGCTTCCTATATCAACTTATAACAAAACCAAAATGATAGCAGAAAGAATTATAAAAAGTTATGAAGATGAAATTAAATTCCACTGCATTCGCCCTGCAACAGTTTGTGGATTTTCTCCAAGAATGAGATTAGATGTGAGTGTTAACATGTTTGTTTTTCAAGCATTAAAAAAAAAAGTAATGACTGTATTTGGAGGAGAGCAAATTCGTCCAAACATAAATATAAAAGATTTAATAAATGTTTATTGTCATTTTATTAAAAATCCAGATCTACCAAGCGGATTTTACAATGCAGGTTTTGAGAATTTAAAAATTATTGATATAGCAAAGAAAGTATCAAAAATTATAACAGCAAAATTAAAATTAAAAAAAATAATGATCAAAGATCTTATAGGCAAAATTCAAGCAAATTAATTCTGACAGGATTTAAAAAGAAATATTCTGTCAATGATGCTATTTTTGAAATAATAAAAAAGTATAAAAATCATGAATTTATTGAGAGAGATAACTGTTATACGATTAAGTGGATGAAAAAATTAAAATTAAATTAGATATGATAGGAAAAGAGATAAATCTTCTAAAAAATTACCCTAAATCTAATAGAGATTTAAAAGTTAGAATAGAAAAAAAAACTGAAGATATAAGAAAAATAGCAAGGAAATTTGGAAAAGATTTCTTCGACGGTGATAGAAATCATGGATATGGTGGATTTAATTATAACCCAAAATTTTGGCAGCCTGTAGTTAAAGATTTTAAAAATTATTGGAATTTAAAATCAGGAAATTCGGTTTTAGATGTTGGTTGTGCAAAAGGCTTCATGATTTATGATTTTGTTCAATTGATACCTGGAATTAAAGTCAGAGGAATAGATATATCAAAATATGCAATAGAAAATTCTCTACCCGAAGTAAAAAATTTTTTGGACCTTGGAAATACTAAAAGTTTGCCATATGAAAATAACTCTTTCGATGCTGTAATTTCAATTAATACAGTTCATAATCTGGAAGAAGATGAATGCGCTTTGGCTTTAAAGGAAATAAATAGAGTGTCTAAAAAATATTCTTTTATAACTGTAGATGCTTATAGAAATGAGGAGGAAAAAAAAAGAATGTTTGCGTGGAATTTAACTGCAAAAACAATTATGTCAGTTGAGTCTTGGAAAAAGTTCTTCAAAAAAGTTGGTTATAAAGGAGATTTTTATTGGTTTATACCTTAGGTTATTTATATGAAAAATGCATTAACCGCTAACGAATTTTATAAACGTCAGATTGAGTATGCAAAATTGGCTTTTGAAAAAGACAACTTGCTACCAAGAAGATATGTTTTGGTTTTAACTAACCTTTGTAACTTAAGATGCACTTTCTGCTTTCAAGAAAGAAAAAAAAGACCCGATCACATGACAACAGAAGATTGGTTAAAATTTATTGAACAAATTCCTAACAATTCAAGAGTGACTTTAACAGGAGGAGAACCCTTGGTTTATAAAGATTTTGATAAAATATTTCAAAAATGTAATGAGAACAAAGAAACAAATATTATTACAAATGGATTGTTGCTAAGTAATCAAAAAGTTGAAAAACTTTTAGAAGAAAAAAATTTTAAAGTGCTTAGTATATCTATAGACACAATAGGAAATGTGAATAGAGATTTCAAAAAAAATCAATGGAGCGGATTAGTAGATCAAATAAAAAAATTTGTTAGCTTAAGAGATAAGAAAGAGCATAAGTCTGCGCTAGACATTAAAACAGTTATTTTAGATGAGAACATAGAAGATTTATTTAATATTCATAAATTAGTCATGGAAGATTTAAAAGCTGATACTCATAGTTTACAAGTATTAAAAGGTGCTGAAATTCAACATTCTGACCTAATGTTTGATTTTAAAGATATAGAAAAAGAAACAAGAGCATATCAATATAAAAAATTTGATACTTTTATCGATCAGCTAAATAAAATTAAAGAATACGATTATAAAAATGGTTGCAAATCGTTTTTACATCCAAATTTAATTAATTTGAATGATAATAAATTATTAACCAAAGACGATTTGATTTTTATGAATAATGCAAAACATGAACCTCAGCATTTTCAAACTTGTCGTTCTCCGTGGAGCAGTGTACATGTAAATGTTGATGGTCACCTTTTTCCTTGCATGGCAGTTTCTATGGGAAATGTAAAAAATAAAAAATTAAATGAAATTATATTTTCCGATCAATTTAAAAAATTTAAAAATATTATCAGAAAAAATGGGACCATAAATGGTTGTAATCGGTGCGGGATATTAAGATCTAAAACTTATTAGTTATGTTTTTATCAAAAAAAGAAAAAAAATTAAACCAAGAATATTTAAGAAATGGATTTGTTATTCATAATATAGAGAATATAAAATCTTTAGATCAAATAAGGGATATTGTTATAAATATTATAAAAAAAAACTTACCAAATTTGAAAAATGAAAAGTCTGAAAAAATATTAAATAATATTCATAATTTTGTAGAAAGTAAAAAATTAAATAATTTTAGATTAGAAATAATAAATAAAATTAACTCAAATCAAAATTTTAGAAAAAACTATTTTGAAATTTCTAAAAATTTAATTGAAACAATTGTTGGCAATGAATTAGCCATGCAGCTCCGAGTTGGCCTCAGTGTTCAACTACCAAAAGATAGTAGTTCTCTTTTAAGTGTACATGCCGATACTTGGACAGGAGTTTCACCCTACGAGTCAGTTGTATGGCTACCCTTGGTAAATTGTTATAAAACAAAATCCATGTATATTTTGCCAGCCTATAAAGCATTCAAAATATCAAAAATATTTAAAGAAAAAAACATACGTTCTAGTGAAGATATTTATAAAAAAATAAAGAAAGATGTTGTTTGGTTAAAAGTGAATTATGGACAAGTAGTGATTTTTGATCATTCTTTACCACATGGTAACGTAATAAATAACGAGAAAGAAACTAGATGGTCAATGAATTGCAGATTCAAAAGTATTTTTACACCTTATGCTGAAAAAAAGATTGGCGAATACTATGAACCAATTACATTAAGGGCAGCTTCTAAAAGAGGCATAACTTATAAATATCCAGATGAAAAATAATTTCAGAGGTTACATTTTTTCTCGTACTTTTATGGAAGAAAGAGTGCCACAACATATTCAAAATATTATTATTAGAGATTACTGTAATAAAAATAATTTAAATTATTTGCTAAGTGCAGCTGAATATCGAATGAAAAATTGTCATTTAATGCTAGAGGAAATTTTAAATGATATGAAAAATATAAAGGGTATAGTTGCTTATAGTTTATTTCAAATGCCTGAAAATAATGAAAAAAGAAAAAAAATATTTGAAACAATGATTAAATTAAAAAAAGAAATTCATTTTGCAGTAGAAAATTTAAAAATCACAAAAAAAAATGAAGTTGAAAAAATAGAAAATATCTGGTTAATCAAGAAATCATTACCTTTTTGCTTAAAAAAACTAAATTAAAATGAAGTTGCTAATCACTGGTTCAACTGGAGTTGTAGGTAGAGAAATTTTATCTATTTTTAAAAAAAAAAGAATCAATATATTCCCTTTGTCGTACAACTCTGGGAGTAGCAAATATTCAAAAGTAGACTTAACCAAGACCTTAAATAAAAAAACTAAGGCAGATTTTATAATTCACTGCGCCGGAAAAACTCCACAAAATTCAAGAAATTTAAAGGATGTTTTTAACAAGAATATAAAGATGAACAAAAACTTAATAAATTTTGCCAATAAAAATAATATTAAAATCCTGATTTTTCTATCTGCCATGGACGTTTATGGCAAAATTTCAAAAAAGACAGTGTACGAAAATACAAAATCTTTTAATCCTGATCTTTACGGTAGATCAAAGTTATTTTCCGAGAAGCTTTTTTTACATAAGAAAAATAAATTTAAAACTGTGGTATTAAGAATACCAGGCGTATTAACCTTTGATTTTTCTAGAGATCGCCCTCTTATTGTTGGAATAATAAAAAAAATTCTAAAAAATGATCAAATTGAAGTTTTTAACTCTAAAAAAAATTTTAATAATATTTTAGATTGCAAGGAGCTTGCACGAATAATTGCATTTATAATTAAAAAAAAATATATATCTTCAGGTATATATAATGTATCAGCCTCAAAACCCATAAAATTTATTCAAGTTGTAAAAATGATTAAAAGTATGCTTGGATCAGATTCTAAAATTATGTCAAAAAAGGCAAAGCAAAAATCATTCATAATTTCAAATAGTAAATTACAAAAAATTTTTAATAT